>JBEKSO010000306.1:0-7544 GCA_049516935.1 Thermoguttaceae bacterium | reverse complement strand
GTTGGAACAGATGGGATACGAACTGATTGCCACCCGTGGCACGGCCCTTTGCCTGGAACGAGCGGGCGTGAAAGTGCAGACGATTAAAAAAATTCAAGAGGGGCATCCCAACGTCATCGATTTCATGATCGACGGCGATTTGCAACTGGTGATGAACACCCCGCGCGGCAAGGGCGCGCGGACCGACGAAGGGCGTATCCGCGCCGCCGCTGTCTCTCACGGTGTCTCCTGCATCACCACCATCCAAGCCGCCGACGCGGCGGTTCACGCCATGCTTGCCCTAAGGAGCGAAGACATGGAAGTGGAGGCGGTGCAGGATAGATTTCCGCAATACGGCAGGGTACATGCGTGATGAAGCGGCAATGATGGAATTGTTGCCCTTTCCAAAGTCATCTTGGTAGTGTCCTAATTTGATTTATTTTCTGCTTGCCCATCGGTGCCGGCGGGAATCTTGACGGCGTATATCGTTTGCCTGTCCCACGCATCGCCGCGAGTGCCTTCCGGGTTAAGCGGTCTATTTAGCTTCGCCCAGTGATGCTTTTGGGTACTCGGGTTTAGACTATCCCATTCAATGTGCACATAAGATTTCTCAAGTTGCCATATTCCTTTGGTGAGCATTCTTCCTTTGTCTGATATCACCGTCCTTGCCGGGGAAAAAATCCACTTTTGATTTAGGTCGGGCTTCGTGACTGACCATTCGCCGAGAAGAATTTCTATGTCTTGTTGATCTGCATTTGGGGATGTTAGCGGGGGAGAAATTAACCACCTCCATGGTTTGTAATCAAAAACCAAAACAGCCAAGGCAAGTAGAATAATAATTACACCCGTGAGTAACATAACCCACTGTGGCAGTTGATAGGGGTTGCCAAGCAAGAACATAATTCCAATCGCTATTGTGACAAGCGCTCCAATTGTACGTATTGATTCTTTTAAGTTTGTCGCCATCGCATAGTCTCCGCTTGACTAAAGAGCAACCAAAAGTATCGACCGTTGGCAACTATTTTCCCCAATTCCGGAATTCCGGGGAAACCATACATAACTCTCAATAACTGATTTATTCAGGAGGGGCAATTTTTCTCAAATCATTAATTAGGTTTGGTAAATCTTGGGTTGCCACTCCCCAGACGATATCAAAATCCACGTGGAGATAGTCATGCACAACTTTGTGGCGCATGCCTATAATCGACGCCCAAGGAATTTGTGGATGTGGTTTTTGAAATTCAGGTGAAATGTGGCGGGCCGACTCACCCAGCGTTTGCACCAAGTGGGCAAGAGCTAACTGTAAATTCTCGTCGTCATCGAATTGAGCCCGAGTAATTCCTTTTACCTTGGCGATAATTTTCTCCGCCAAATCTAACATATGACCTAAATAAATAAGATCATCCTTGGGCATACTGTACCTCGGCGCTTTTCATAACTTGGTTTCGGAGTCGTGGATTTATATATTTTTCGTTAATAATATCAACCTTATGTCCGCCGAGAATCGTCGATAATTCTTGTTCCATTTCTATTATCCGCATGCCTACTACATGTCCTGGCTCGAAAAGTACAAGCACGTCAACGTCGCTATCGGGCCGGAAATCCTTGCGCAGCACCGATCCAAACAATGACAATTTGCGGATATGATTCCGGCGGCAGAACGATGCCAGAGATTCTTGGGGGATTTGTATTTGAACCATGGGTACACCCTTTAGTTGTTTATATCTTATTGTAGGTCAAAATTGACTCAAATGGCAAGCCATGCTAGCATCGTTTTTCGCATGATGCGTAAGGATTTATGCAACTAAAAAAATCGGCCTTGACGGGATTTGACAAATGCCCTATTCTCGCCGCCTCAAGGAATCATTATCGCTGCTTTATGCGGCGATAGAACGTGATTGGTTAGAGAGTATTTGATTCACGTGGATGGGTCTGCATTTGGGAATTCCGCGACGACGGGATGCCTGCGGACCGCGAAGCGTACGGCCGCCGACATGGAAGTTCGCGGCCCGCTTCGGATACATTTCGGTGCGCCCAACGCGGCACTGGCTAAGCCAGTGGAAAGCCGCGATTGCGGAGCGTCCAATCGCTCCCGGAACAAGCCGAGTCCTTTGCCCCCCTGGGACATACGCTTTCCGGGGGCATTTTTTTTAGGGACTAGGAGCTAGGGGTTAGGGGATTGCAATTTGCATTTTGCAATTTGCAATAGATTTTATTGCGGCAAATGAATATCGGCGCCGTCACTGGCGGATTTTGCCGCGATCGAGGAATTGTTCCATGCCGTGGGTTTTGGCGATCACTGTCACGCCTTTTTCGGTGACTATAAAGCCGCGGGCGATATCTAAATCCAAGTCGTAGCCGATTTCGGTATGGGGTGGGATGTGCACGCCTTTGTCGACGATTGCCCGGCGAATTTTCGCGTACCGGCCCACGTCCACGCCTTCGAAAAGGATCGAATCTTCCACGCGGGAGTAGCTGTTGATGCGCGAGTCGAAGCCGACGATGGAGCGCTCGACTTGCCCGCCGGAGATGATCGAACCCTGGCAGATCAGGCTATCGCGGGCTTCGCCGCAGCGGCCGGACGGGCCTTTTTCGGCAAAAACGAATTTGGGCGGCGGCAGGTTGGGCTGGTAGGTACGCACGGGCCAATCGCTGTCGTACATATTCAACTGGGGATCGACCGAGACCAGGTCCATGTTGGCGTCATAGTAGGCGTCCAAGGTGCCCACGTCGCGCCAATAGGCCTCGGTTTTTCGGTTTTCGTCCATGAATGGATAGGCGAATGCGCGGAAGTTATGGATGATCGAGGGGATGATGTCGCGGCCGAAATCGTGGTGGCTGGAATGGCGCGTGGCGTCGAGGCAGAGCTGTTCGAATAGGAATCGGGCGGTGAAGACGTAGATGCCCATCGAGGCCATGGCGTATTCGGGTTCGCCGGGAATGGTTTTGGGCGACACGGGTTTTTCCTCGAAACCGGTAACGTGGCTGTCGGAGTCGATTTGCACCACGCCGAATTGCGTGGCTGCCGAAGCGACCGGGACCCGAAGCGTGCCGACCGTGACATCGGCCTTATTTTGCACGTGATAATCCAGCAGCCGGGCATAATTCATTTTATAAATATGGTCGCCGGCCAGGATGATGACGAACTTGGGCCGTTCTTTTTCGATGGTATAGATGTTTTGATACACGGCGTCGGCGGTGCCCTGGTACCAATGCTCGTCGATGCGCTGCTGGGGTGGCACGACGTCGATGAATTCGCCCAATTCCCGGCATAGATAGGACTGCCAGCCCAGGTTGATGTGGCGATCCAGGCTCATGGCCTTGTACTGGGTGAGCAAGAGAATTTTGCGAATTCCGCTGTTAAGACAGTTGGACAATGTGAAATCGATGATGCGGTAAGCGCCGCCGAAAGGCACGGCCGGTTTCGCCCGATCGCGGGTCAACGGTTCCAGTCGAGACCCTTTTCCTCCGGCCAATATAACCGCCAACACGTCCTTCATGAGGAATTGCTGTTTCATAGCCGGATCCAGGAGCAAAGATGGCGATGCGGTAATAATGATTTTACATGCTTATTCAAGGTTTAATCGGTGGGTAAAACTTGGCCGAATTGCACTGCTAATCGGTAAAGTCGCTAGGATCAACAGGATTGGATAAATCGGCACAACTACCGCATGTTTTCCCCTCTACGCACATTATCTATATTTACATCGGCAGTCCATCTATTTATTTTTCTTATTTTTATATTAATTAAACACATATTGTCTGAATTATACATATTTTTGATATTTTTTACAGCAAAATTTCCATTATCCGAGAATCTGCTGATACAGTTCCGCGTAGCTGGAGATCATCTTTTCGGGCGAGAATTCAAAGCGGGCGCGTTGGGCAGCGGCTTGGCCAAGGCGACGAGAAAAGGCTGGATCTTCAAAGAGTTGATGGGCGTGTCGGGCGAATCCTGTGCGGTCGCCTATGGGCACGAGAAAGCCGGTCTGACTATGAAGCACAAGGTCGCGCGTGCCGGGCGCGTCGCAGGCCACGACCGCAACGCCGGCGGCCATGGCTTCCAGAATGATGCAGGACTGGTCTTCCTGGGGACTGGTCGACCAGAGCATGTCGAAGTGCGGCGTAAGCCTGGGCAGATCGCCGCGCAGGCCGAGGAAATGCACAAAGTCGGCGATGCGGACCTGATCGCGGAACCGGCGGAGTTGCTCGCGGTGTGGTCCATCGCCGATAATCAACAGGTGAACGTCCTTGCGGACGACCTTCAGCAAGTCGGCGGCCCAAATGGCATCCTTTATCCGATTGCGGAGTAATAGACCGCCGACCAGGCCGATTATATGGTGGTTTTCGGGGATGCGCAACTCGGCCAGCAATTGCCGCCTGGTGGTTTTAGTCGGTTGAGATGGTTGCACGCCGCCGGGGATTACGAGAAACTTTTCGGCCGGCAGACCTCTGTGGATATAGAAGTCGCGTACTCCGACGCTGTTTGCGGTCAGTCGTGCACAATGCTTGCCGATGTAACGTTCAATTGCCAGTCGGGGGCCGCTTTTGAAGGGATCGACACGGCCGTAGCCGGCCACGAACCGGCTTACGCCCGTTGTTTTTGACGCGGCCAGACCGTACACATTGGCGTCGGACGTCCAGGCATGGATCAGATCGGGCTGGAACCGGCCGATAAGGCGTTTTAATTCCCAAAAACTTCGGGGATCGTATTTCCAGCGCGTTGAGATAACAGTGACCGGGACTGCGGTAGAAGAGGACGCCGGCGAGACGCAAGTGGCGCCCGACACTGGCAAGATGCCAATGGCGCCCGACATGGCCACGCAAGCGTGGTCATGGCGCCTGGTGTAGCCGTTGCGCCCGGCTATGCCGTCAAGAAGGCAGATATGGAGATCGAATTGATCGCGAGGCAGACCTTGAGCCAGAAGGAGAAGTTGTTTTCCCGCGTTTGCATTTAGTGGATCGGCAGTGATGTGAAGGATGCGAGGTTTCATTTTAATATTGTCCAGATTACGATTTCCAGTTATCAGTGGGCGGTAAACTGCCCGCCACTCTTTTTTAGACAATTTTTTTCATGTCCGACGGTTCGAGAATGGCGACGTATGGCAAGTTGCGATATAAGTCGTTGTAGTCCAAGCCGTAGCCGACCACGAACTCATTGGGGATGTCAAAGCCGATGAAATCGGGTTTCAATTCGAGTTTGCATTGATCCAGTTTGCGCAGCAGCACGGCGGTGCGGATGCTGGTTGGATTGAGTTCGTCGATCTGGGGTATAAGTTCCCAGAGCGTGTTTCCGGTGTCGAAGATATCGTCGATCAAGAGCACGTCGCGGCCCTGTATGTTGCCGGACAGTAAATCGGTATTTATCACCAGCGGACCGGGCCGGGCGCCGTTGCGGTAACTGCGGGCTTGGACTAATTCCACGCGTAAGGGAATTTTCAATAATCGGATCAAATCGGCCACAGTTTTACGATGCCTTGACGGAGTTGGTCTTCGGTAAGCAGGGTTTTCATTGAATGGTTCCTTGGGGGCGTTTGGGATAATACACCTCAGAGCCGGGCCGTGTCGGCCCGGAAATGCCGGGTCTACATGCCCCGGCTCTGAATTTAACATCTGTTTGGACAACCGATTATTTTAATAGATATTGTCTGGAATTCCCAGATGGAATTCATATAGCGCCGCCGCCGCGGACCGGCCGAGCAAGGTCCACCGGTCGCTTTGCCGCAAATAGGCGTCCAACGGAGTGCCGGCTTCGACCAGGGCGTACTCGAATTGGTATCGGCCTTGCCAGGGGTCGATTTGTCGGGGATCATCGCGGCGGGCGGAATCGTAGGCCAAAAGGAATTCGCCGCCATATAGTGAGCAGCGGTCGTCGATAAAAATCTTCAAGTTGGGAGCGTGGTAGATCAAAAAACCGCCGAACTTCAGGTCATTGAAGATACGCCGGTTGGATGCGGATGTATTTTCGTTTATTTTTCGCAGTTCGGGGAGCAATTCCACCGGCCAGTAGGCTGGATCGAAGCGGGCCCAGCCGCTGCCGAAAATAGGCAGTGGAATTTTGGAAGATTGTAAAAACAGCACTATGCAGACCAGGCTTAGAGGGAAAAGAACATTTTTTAAAATGGCAAATATTTTGCCGGAGGTGGAGGCAGCATGCCCACGACTAGCGTGGGCATGGCGCCCGGCAGGAGTTTCAGAGGGTATTGATAACCACTCGCGGCGCTGAAGCCATTTTGCCAAACGTGAATATGGAAGCATGTCGGGCAGGGCCAGCGCGACAGTGATGGCAAAAAGCGGGGCGTTGCGCACCCGTAACGCCAAGGCAAAAAAAACGAAGGGCAAAAGCCAGGTTATTCTCGGACGTTGCGACCAGGCTGTGAGCAGAACGATTGCATAAATCGCGCCCAAGGTTAATGTCGCACAGCCTATCGCGGTGGTGAGATCCAACGGGCCGTGTTCTTGGATCAGCTCGGGCAAAGGCATAGTCAAGGTTTCGAACCATGAATGAATGAGATTCACGCCATAAGGATTGATCAACAGGCATAGCAGCAGAACCAATACGAGGAGCAGCGTTTCGAGGGCCTGGTGAAAGCTGTGAATCGGCGAATCTTTGCCGGTCGCCCAGAGCGCAATCCAGCCCAGGACGCATAATCCGACGGCGCCGACGCCGGAGAGCACGCCGCCGTGCACGTTAGTCCAAAGGATGAACAGCGGCGGAAGCAGCCAGAGGTGATTGAGGGACTTTCGGCCGGCTTCGACGTCGACAAGGAGGCTGAAGGCGATAGTCAGCCCGGCCAAGGTCAATACCAATGGCCGGACGTGAAACTGATGCGAACTTGCCAAAAACACCAAGGCGAGAATCGTTCCGGCCAAGAGCCAATGGATGCCGGCCCGCGACAATCGGCCGGCAATAAAGGCGTATATACCCGCTAAAATGGCTGCAGTGACCGTCAGCAATCCGTCCCAGCCGGCCATGCGATGAATGGTTGCCATGGCGATTTCGGCAAGCCAGTAATCGGAAATCCAGGGTTGGCCGTGGAAGGTAAAACTGTAAAGATCTTCTCTGGGAACATGACGGGTTGAAATGATGTTTTCGCCCACCACGACGTGCCAGAACGTGCCGGGATCGCGGAACATGGCGCTTCGGCCGGCGAGCATGAGGATCAGCCACAGGGCGAAAAACAGGCAAAAAGGGGAACACAGAATGCGGTACAGTGCAGAATTTGGAGGATTATTAGACGGCATAGCGCGAAACCGCATACACCTTAAGGCGTGTTCAGTTTTTTCCCGGGTTGATTTCCATGGGGCCGGCGTCGATTACTTTTATCGCACCGGTTTTAGCATTATATTCGAATTTCCGCGCTGAAGTTCTAGAGTATGGCGCTCCTGGCTGAAGTTGTCGATACAATTCGGCGGATGTACGGCCGTCGCCTTCGAGGGTTAAAAGATTTTTGGCCTCGGCATAGCCTATGCGATGTCCGCGTGCGGTGAAAACGCCGTCGCCGCCTTCGACCACGGCGTTTTGGGAGGCTTCGACTTCAACGCTTTGACCCTTACCCACGGAC
>JBEKSO010000305.1:0-5548 GCA_049516935.1 Thermoguttaceae bacterium | reverse complement strand
ACCGCAGGCAATCACTATACACACAAACGGCCAGACAGTACCCGTAATCGGCCCACCGCCATGGATAAAAGCCGTTGTGGCCGGCATTTTTAGCGAAGGGTGGGCGATGAAAATACCGACGGCCAGCATTGCGATCACTCCCACCTTCATGTAGGAGCTAAGGTAGTCGCGCGGACACAATAGCACCCAAACCGGCAGGATCGAAACCACCGCCGCATAAGTCGGCAGGATGATTGAGAGTTGTTTTGGGGAAAAGATAAGCCACTCGCGCAGGGTGGAATCGTCAAAGGTTTTGCCAAAAATCACGCCGAAAAAAATGATTGTTATGCCTATGAGCGAGGCCTCGCCCACGCGACCGGGACGAATTTTATACATCCAAAAACCGGTCAACAGGGCCGCTGGGATGGTGACGATGATCGTGAACATCCCCCAGGCGCTTTCGTTAAGGGCGTTGACTACCACCTTTGCCGTGGCGGCCAACGTGGCAATGACGATAAACAACGTAGCCAACGTGGTCGCTGTCCCGGCGATCGGGCCCAGCAGATTTCGGGCGATCTTGGGCAGCGACTTGCCATCCTGCCGCACCGAAGCCAAAAGCACCACGAAATCGTGCACCCCGCCGGCCAAGCAGGATCCAATCACGATCCAGCAAAATCCCGGAAAATATCCCCATTGTGAAGCCAGCACCGGTCCGACCAGCGGTCCCGACCCGGCAATGGCGGCAAAGTGGACCCCGAATAGCACTAACCGCCGCGTGGGCTGATAATCCACGTCGTCGCGGAGCCGATGGGCGGGAGTGGGGCGCCGGTCGTTAAGCGCCACTACCTTTGCCGCTATAAATGCCCCGTAAAACCGATACGCAATCGCAAAGGCCGCCAGGGCGGTAATTACCAGCCATAGTGAATTCATCAATCGTACTCCGTCGCCCCTAAGCACAGTCTTCATCATATTGTTTGCGGACCATTATATCAACCACAATCGTGGGTGGACGGCCAAAGCAAAGCTCTTATAATGGGCGGAATGAGAAGAAAAAGGATGAAGGATGAGGGATGAAGGATGAATAAAAAGTTGCCGTAATATGAAAATTGATTACTGGAAACACTCTAGAAATCACTTGTGAATTTGCACTATTTATTATTCTTTAATTCCTGCCCCCGATCCCTGATACTCGACCCTCGATCCCCAAAAGGAGAAAGACATCGTGCCCGAGAAAGTCACAATTATCGGCAGCGGACCCGCCGGTTGGGCCGCGGCCATCTACTCCGCCAGAGCGGAATTAAAACCGCTCGTTTTTGAAGGCGCTTTGACCGAAGAAAATCGCATGGCGGGCACCCTTCCGCTCGGTCAATTGGCACTGACCACGGAAGTTGAAAACTATCCCGGTTTCCCTACGGGCGATTTGACGGCCTATCTCGATACGGCCATAAATCCGGCGACGCGCCAGATGATGCCCCCGCATAAAAAAGAAGGCGCTACCGGCCCGGAATTGATGGAACTCATGCGCCAGCAAGCGGTGAATTTCGGCACGCGAGTAATCACAGAAGACATAGTAGACGTGAATTTCAACGTGCATCCATTCCAACTCACGGCATCCGACGGCAAAACTTACGAGACTTTAGCGGTGATCGTGGCCACGGGGGCCAGGGCAAATTATCTCGGACTGCCCTCGGAAGATGCCTTCAAGAATCGAGGCGTTAGCGCCTGTGCCGTATGCGACGGGGCCTTGCCGCGATTCAGAAACAAACCCTTGGTGGTCATCGGCGGCGGCGACTCGGCCGTCGAGGAGGCCGATTATCTGACCAAATTCGCCAGCACCGTTAATATGGTGCATCGCCGCGATCAACTCCGGGCATCGAAAATCATGGCCCATCGGGCGATGAACCATCCGAAAATCAAAATCCATTGGAATCGCGGCCTCGGCGAAGTTTTGGGCAACGATAAAGACGGCGTTACCGGCGTCCGGCTGACCAGCACCTGCGGCGAGCCTGATATGCAAGTCGATGCCAGCGGATTGTTTCTGGCCATCGGGCACACGCCCAACACGGCGTTTTTAAAAGGCAAACTGGCCCTGACCGACAAGAAATACATCAAGTGGACCACGCCGCAGCGAACTTATACCAGCGTGGAAGGCGTTTTCGCCGCAGGCGACGTGGCCGACGATTATTACCGCCAGGCCGTCACCGCCGCCGGCAGCGGCTGCATGGCCGCGCTGGACGCCGAGCGTTGGCTGGCCGCGAAAGGGGAATAGAAAAGTATAAAGGATGAATAGGGATTTTTGTGTGCCGAATTTAAGTTGGTTTTTTATTGTGACATTGATATTTGGGATTCTAATAATTAAAAATAGGATCAAGTTATGGACACTACAGTTTTTTTTAGAGATGTCTTGCCGTTAGTAGTTGGCTTAGTGTGGACAATTCTTCCGCTGATTATTGGTTGGAGAATTATGACAGGAATTAATCGTATCGCTAATATACTCGCAAATATTTCTGAAGGATTAAAAAATAAACACATTCCTAATTGATGGGCAGGGAACGTCGTAAATCATTATTAGTGAGACACGGGGGCAATTACCTGTTTGTGCCTTTACACAGTCCACTAAAATCTATTTACCAATTTCATATCTCTAATCACCAACACCTCACAAATGTCCGACAAAATCTCCATTGCCGTTGCTCGCAAAACCGAATCAGTCGGCCGCGTGGTTGTTATCGAAGGTTGGCTGCGCACGCGGCGTGACTCTAAGGCCGGATTTAGTTTCTTGGAACTCAATGACGGTTCGTGTTTCGGCAATGTGCAAGTGATTGCCGAGGCGGCGCTGGCAAATTACGAATCGGAAATCAAGAAACTTTCGGTCGGATCGAGCCTGCGCGTGGAAGGCGAGGTGAAACCCTCGCCCGGCAAGGGACAGCCGACGGAGGTTCACGCCCGCAACGTCACGGTTTACGGCACGGCCGATCCGGAGGCTTATCCGCTGCAAAAGAAGGGCCATTCCTTCGAGTTCCTGCGGACCATCGCCCATCTCCGCCCGCGCACAAACACGTTTGGCGCAATCGCCCGGGTCCGCAACTGTGTCTGCAACTCGATCCACCAATTCTTTCAAGAAGAAAGATTTCTTTACATCCATACGCCCATAATCACGGCCAGCGACTGCGAGGGAGCGGGCAAAATGTTCCAGGTCACCACCCTCGATCTGCCGAAATTGGCCGGGCAAGGGGCGAAGGTCGATTACACGCAGGATTTCTTCGATCGGCCGGCTTACCTCACTGTGAGCGGGCAGCTCGAGGCTGAAATATTCGCCTGCTCGCTGGGTAAGGCATATACCTTCGCCCCCACCTTCCGCGCCGAAAATTCCAACACGCCCAGGCACCTTGCCGAGTTCTGGATGGTAGAGCCGGAAATGGCTTTTTGCGATATCTGGGGCGATATGGAGGTGGCCGAGCGACTGCTTAAGCGAATTTTCGGCGACGTGCTGCAAAAATGCCCGGATGACATGGCCTTTTTCAACGAGCGCATCGACAAAACGGTTATTGCTACTCTTCAACACATTTTAGACAGCGAATTCCGCCGCGTGCCGTACACCGAGGCCATCGATATCCTGCAAAAATCGGGCGAAACATTTGAATTCCCCTGCGATTGGGGCTGCGACCTGCAAGCCGAACACGAACGGTATCTCACCGAAAAACATTTCAAATGCCCGGTGATTTTGTACGATTATCCGCGAACCATAAAACCATTTTACATGCGACTGAACGACGACCAAAAAACGGTCCGGGCGATGGACGTGCTGGTTCCCAAGGTGGGCGAGATCATCGGCGGCAGCCAGCGCGAAGAACGCCTTGACGTGCTGGAAACGCGGATGAAAGAGCAGGGCCTCAATCCGGCCGACTACTGGTGGTATCTGGAACTGCGAAAATTCGGCACCGTGCCGCACAGCGGCTTCGGCCTGGGCGTGGAGCGGGTGCTCCTGTTCATCACCGGCATGGCCAACATCCGCGACGTGATCCCTTTCCCCCGCACGCCAGGCAACGCCGATTTTTAACGGAAGATTGCAAATTGTAAAATGCAAATTGCAAATTGCAAATTGATGACAGGCATTTACTTACCATAAAGCCGCGACGAGCTCCAACTGAAGGTTGGTCGGTCGCGCGTTGAAAGGGGATAAATCATGAAACATGATTTCGCTTTGATTCGTTTATGTACTATTCTGTTCTTACTATTTGGCATAGTTGAATTTTCCTCCGCGATATTTGCGGCCGAGCCGCAGCGGGAACTGCTTTGGCCCGACGGGGCGCCGGGCGCAAAGGGCGACAAACCTGAGGATAAGCCTACGCTGACGATTTTCCTTCCTGAAAAGTCAAAGGCCAACGGCACGGCCGTAGTGATTTGTCCGGGCGGCGCATATGGGCATCTGGCCGTCGATCACGAGGGAAAACAAATTGCCGAGTGGCTAAATTCCTTGGGCGTGGCCGGGTTCGTGCTGGAGTATCGCCATCGCGGACGCGGTTACGGCCATCCCGCCCCTTTGCAAGACGCGCAGAGGGCGATCCGCACGGTCCGGGCGGGAGCGGAGCAGTGGAACTTAAATCCAGCCCGCATCGGCATCATTGGTTTTTCGGCCGGCGGGCATCTCGCCTCCACCGCGGGCACGCATTTCGATAAAGGCGACAGCCAAGCCGCAGATCCAATCGAGAAAGTGAGTTGCCGACCGGATTTCATGATTCTCTGTTACCCGGTCATAGCCTTTGGCGAACCATATACGCATCAGGGTTCGCAGAATAATCTGATCGGCAAGGACGCCCCGGCCGAGTTGGTCAAAAGCCTGTCCAACGAAAAGCAAGTCACGCCCGAAACGCCGCCAACCTTTCTTTTTCATACCGACGAAGATAAGACCGTGCCGGTGGATAACAGCATCCAATTTTATCTGGCATTGCACAAAGCCAAAGTGCCGTCCGAATTGCACATCTATCAAAAAGGCGGACACGGCCAAGGCCTTGCCCAGAAAATACCCGGCACATCCAACTGGTCGAAAGATTGCGAAGACTGGCTCCGCAACCAAAAGCTATTGGATAAATAGCATCACATATCACCCTGGATGGTCAGCATCAAGCGGCGGCGATGGGCCCGGCGGCGGAACTCGCACAGGCAAATGCCTTGCCACGTGCCCAAACACAGGCGTCCGTTGCGGATGGGAATCGAAAGCGAACTGCCGAAAATCGACGATTTGGCGTGGCTGGGCATGTCGTCGGGACCTTCCTCCTGGTGCCGGTAGGGAAAATCCTCCGCGGCCACGACATCCAGCAGGCGATCCAGGTCCAAAAGCACGTCCGGATCGGCGTTTTCGTTGATCGTTAGTGCAGCCGATGTGTGCATGATGAAAACATGCAGCAGGCCGACTTTTACCCGGCTTAGTTCAGGCAGGGCGTCCAGCACGTGTTTGGTTATCGGATGACACCCCTTGGGAAATGACGGAAGTTGAATCTCGCGTTGATACCAGGCCACGGCTGCACCTCGGACATGTATTTCTTGCTATGAAGCTATGGATTACACG
>JBEKSO010000304.1:0-5553 GCA_049516935.1 Thermoguttaceae bacterium | reverse complement strand
CGACAACCGCCACAGGCATGGAGCTTGCCCGAAAAAAATTTTCCAAGCTAACGGTCTTTTATTGCCCCCTGGATTTCACCTGGGCCGTTTCGGCGGCCATGCGGCGGATCCGTCCAGACATTCTCGTGCTGGCCGAATTGGAACTCTGGCCGAACCTGATCCGCGCGGCCCGCCGGCATGGGGCAAAGGCGGCCATCATCAACGGCCGATTGAGCGAGCACAGTTTTCGCGGCTATCGCCGGATTCGGCCGCTTGTCGCGCGGATATTGCGCGAGATCGATCTGTTGGCCGTTCAGGACGATGTTTATGCCCAGCGTTTCCGGCAGATTGGCGCCCGGCCCGAGACCGTGCAGGTGACCGGCTCGATGAAATTCGACGGCGCCCAGACCGACCGCGACAATCCGGCCACCCGGCGACTGGCCGCGATGGCGGGTTTTACGGGCGATGACATTGTGTGGCTGGCCGGCAGCACGCAGGAGCCGGAAGAGTCGATGGTGTTGGATATCTTCAGCCGGTTAATCGCTGAATTCCCACGGTTGCGATTGGTGCTAGTTCCCAGGCATCCCGACCGCTTCGACGCCGTGGCCCGGCTCTTGGATCAATCAGGTCATTCCTGGCAGCGCCGCACTGAATATTCTGGTCATCCTGAGCGCAGCGAAGGATCTACCGTTGCTACATTTCAACGGCCTCGCATTTTACTGGTCGACGCGGTGGGCGAACTTGGGGCCTGGTGGGGAACCGCGCAAATCGCCTTTGTAGGCGGGAGTTTCGGCCGTCGCGGCGGGCAGAACATGATCGAACCGGCCGCCTACGGCGCGGCGGTGTCCTTCGGCCCGAATACCTGGAATTTCAACGACATCGTCCATTCCATGCTTGCCCAAAACGCCGCCGTGCAACTGGCCGACCCCGCCGAACTGGAAGGCTTCGTCCGCCGCTGTCTTGAAGAGCCGCAGTACGCCGCCGAACTAGGCCGCCGGGCAAAATCGCTGGTCCAATCGCAAATCGGCGCGACGGAGCGCACTTTTCGTCTGTTGGAAAACTTATAACGGTGTCAGGGGCTGCCGGTATGTTTTTTCAACTGCCGGGCCCAGAGCGAAAGCCAGATGACGATCATCGCCGTCACCCAGACGCATAGCTTGAATATGGCCGTCATCCAAAACCAAACATTCTGAACAAACGGCCAATCCATGTTTGGGCCCCACACATCACGCACCCAATCGGGCCGGGCATTCATGATAAACAGGTAAGCGATCCACTGGATCGTCAGGAAAATTGCGGCGATAAGCAGCGTCCACCATCCGGCGACCGCCGCCGCCCGGACTCTTTTTTGGAAAACATCGTTCATGTCAATGCTCCTGTTTTCGTTTTATCTATCTTGTGCTTCTACGTTGGGGCGACAGTTAAACTGCCGCCCCAACAGAATTTTTATTCCCACTTCATGTATTCGACCGCGCCCTGTTTTAGGATGAGGAATCCGCCCTCGTGCGGACCTTTATTTAGCGTCCAGTAGTTCGGAGCCTCTTCCGGACCGATGCACCAGGGCTTTGTGCATCCGAATGAGGCGTCGCCGATAATCCACCAGTTGCGTTCAGAATCCGGCGCCATCACATAATGTGTGACTGGAATGGACAGAACGTCGCTCTTTCCATCATATGCCGAAGGACAAGTCAATATCCGCGGCCGAATATAAACAAACGTGGAGACTTGGCCTTCTATGAGCAGCGGGTGCCTTTTAAAATCATCCGCTGCGGCCCTCCCGACAAGCGAGGCCGACCAGCCTCCAATCGAACCCGGTAGCGCCGGGTCGGTCGATGTCACCGAGATGTTATGCAGGTTATTTCCGCAGACCGTGCGATTAGCCGATTCGCGGGCGTGCTGCAAGGCGGGCATGAGCAGCCCCAGCATGATCGAGATGATAAATATCACCACCAGCAATTCGATCAGCGTTGCTCCGGTACATGGCGACAGGCATGAAGCTTTATTTCGCCGCATTGCGTTTCCCCCGATCCACCGAGTATACAATTTGGCCGTTACCCCGGGAAAGCAGGGCGCCATGTCCACGCTTGCGTGGGCATGCTTTGGCGTTATCGAGTTCCTATCATGCCCACGACAAGCGTGGGCATGGCGTCTCAGCGTACAATTCGGCCGTTATCCCGGGAAAGCAGGTTTCCCATCGTCCTTTATTATAACAAAGATTGCGACCGCCAATAGGAGGGTTTTACACAAAATTCGTGACAAAATCGAATCAATTGGGAACGGACTACGCCCGGTTGCGAATGCCCCCGCGGATGGTTTATAATCACCGGATTAAAACCAACATCAACAGACACTTCTATGTTGGGGCAGCAGTTCAACTGCTGCCCCAACATAGGGTGGTATTTTACTTGTTCCAGGAGGATCTCCCGTGCCAAAGGGCAAATTTGCATTTACCAGCGAGGCGGTCAGCCAGGGCCATCCGGACAAGTTGGCCGACCAGATTTCCGACGGCATTCTCGACGCCTTGATCTCGAAGGACCCTCTAAGCCGCGTGGCCTGCGAAACCATGGTCACCACCGGCATCGCCATCGTGGCCGGCGAAATCACCACCCAGGCCGCCGTCGACTATCCCGAGGTCATTCGCCAGGCCATCCGCGAGGTGGGCTACACCGACGACCGCATGGGCATCTGCGCCGATACCTGCGCAATCATGCTCTCGCTCGACCGGCAAAGCCCCGATATTGCCATGGGCGTGAATGAAGATCAAGCCAAGGGAAAAGACATCGGCGCCGGGGACCAGGGCTTGATGTTCGGATACGCCTGCGATCACACGCCCGAACTGATGCCCCTGCCCATCCAACTGGCCCATCAAATTCTCGACCGCCTCACGCTTGCCCGGAAAAACAACGAAGTCGATTGGCTCCGCCCGGACGGCAAGAGCCAGGTGACCGTGGAATACGAGGACTATAAACCCAAGCGCATCGACACCGTGGTGGTATCCACGCAGCACACGCCGGAAGTGAGCCAGAAGCAGATTCGCGAGTTTATAATCGAAAAGATCGTTAAGCCGCTCTTGCCTAAGAACCTGGTTAAAGGGGAGATTAAATATCTTATCAATCCCACGGGCCGATTCGAGGTCGGCGGGCCGCACGGCGACTGCGGGCTGACCGGGCGGAAAATCATCGTCGACACCTACGGCGGCTGGGCCCGGCACGGCGGCGGCGCGTTCAGCGGAAAAGATCCCACCAAGGTCGATCGCTCGGCCGCGTACATGGCCCGGCATATCGCCAAAAATATCGTGGCCGCCGGCCTGGCCGAGTCCTGCGAACTGCAATTGGCCTACGCCATCGGCGTTTCCGATCCGGTCAGCGTGTATGTCGACACCAAGGGCACCGGCAAGGTGTCCGAACAAAAACTATGCGAAATAATACGCGAAATTTTCCCGCTGACGCCCGGAAAAATAATAAAATATCTCGATTTGCGCCGCCCGATTTATCGCAAACTGGCGGGAAGCTGTCATTTCGGACGCGCCGAGCCTGAATTCACCTGGGAACGAACCCACAAAGCCGCCGAATTGGCCAAAGCCGCAGGGCTGTAAAATAGGACATTTGAGCGCAGCTTTCGGCCGCAACCAAACTTATTGCAAATTGCAAATTTTAAATTGAACAAGAATAAAACGCCTACTCATAATCAAACTTTAAACTTTATCTTTGTTCATTTTGCAATTTGAAATTTGCAATTGTCAATTTGCAATATAACATGCGAGTGGAACACGCTCAAATCTAAACAAAGACCGTACTCCAAGGGGCTCGTTGTGGCTAACCGCGATAATCATTATGAGGCGGCGTTTGAAGAATATCTACGCGCCCGCGGCGTGCCTTATGTGGCAGTGGACGAGGCCCGGCGGAGCCTGCTATCGAACGGGGCCTCGATAAAAAGTCTGGATTTCATCGTTTCCGCGCCGGGGCAGGTCGCCTGGCTGGTCGATGTCAAGGGCCGGCGCTTTCCCTCGGGCGACGGGCAAAAACAATACTGGAAAAACTGGTCCACTGCCGACGACCTGCGGAGCCTTGCCCGCTGGGAACAGCTTTTTGGAGCGAATTTTCACGGCCTGTTCGTGTTCGCTTACGACGTGCTGGGCGACCGGGCCCCGCTGCCGGCCGAGGAGCTTTTCCAGCACCGGGAAAAATTATATGGGTTCGTGGCCGTGCCGCTTTCGGCTTATCTGGGCCACGCCCGGATGATCTCGCCCCGCTGGGACACGCTGGCCATGCCCACGGCAAAGTTCCGCCATTACGCCCGGCCGCTTAGCGAACTGTTGGGACGGGATTCTGTAAATGCAGAATGCGGAATGATGAAGGATGAATGCAAAATTCCGGAGATTATGAACTGCGATCTGGAGGATGAAACTGATTTCTGAAAACGTTAATTAAACCTCTTGCGGTTTCGCATTAATGTAGCAGGCACACGCCGTGTGCCGTCTGCCCACGGGCAAGTAATGACTGAGTACCGACTATAAAACCCCGCATACAACCGACAAATTGCTTACTCCGTGCCCTCCGTGTCTCCGTGTTGAGAATTTTGAGATAAAAGATTCTGTAGGATTGATTGCGGGACCACAAACGCCGTGCCGTGGCGGGTGCCTTTGGGAAAGGATAATTTATCGGAGATGTTTTCCCAAGCCTTCATGTTGGCCGATGCTATAGCGCCGTATCGGCCTTGCTTGTATTCGTCGAAATACACGATCCAGCGGTCGCCGATCTTTATGGCCGAAGGCCCTTCGACCCAATCGGGCGAAATGGGCGCCGAGGCCTGCCCGTACGGCCCCAAAGCCGCGTCGGCCGCGGCCAGGCGGATGTTTTTCTTTGCCACGGGCAGTCTGGTCTCGTCTTTAAAAATCAGCACGTACCGCTCGCCGTCCTTGACCAATGTGGCGTCGATTACGTTGAACCCGTCGTCGTAAAATAATTTGGCATCGGTGTAATTTTTAAAATCCTTGGTAGTCACGCAGTATATGCGGTGGTTATATATCTTGCCGCCGCTGGGATCGCCCGTGTTGTCGGTTTCGGGGAATCGCCCGGGTATGGAGGTGGCCCAAAAAATGATGAACTTTCCGGTCAGCTCGTCGTAAAAGATTTCCGGGGCCCAGCAGTTCATGGCCTTTGCTTCCTGCTGCATGACGGGTACGAACTGCTGCTCCGACCAATTCACCAGGTCTTTTGAATGGGCGATTCCAATGCCCTTGTCGTTCCAACCCGTGGTCCAAGCCAGGTGGAACGTGCCGTCCGGCCCCGGGCAGATGCAGGGGTCGCGCATGAGCTTGCTTCCGACGCGTGGTTTCAGGAAGGATTTGTCGCCGCCAAGCGGAGTCCATTGCAGCCCGTCCCGACTGTAGGCCAGGTGCAGTCCGTCTTCGCCGTTTCCCCTGAATGAAGAAAAAAGGTAGCCCCCGGCAGGTTGTTGTCCTGTCGGCTCGGGGCCTTCGGCCTCCAGCGCGCTGATAAGGCCCGAGGAAATTAACAAACTTCCGCAAAGCAGGAGGATTTTCATGGTTTTTCCATGCCGGAATTTAGAGCC
>JBEKSO010000303.1:0-5563 GCA_049516935.1 Thermoguttaceae bacterium | reverse complement strand
ATCATGTCGGCGGCGCGCTGGGGGGTGGCCTTGGTCGTGGGATAAAGGGTAATGCCCGCCCAATAACCTTCGTCAAGGGCCGTGCGAATGGTGTGTTCTTCGCAGTGATCGATGCAAACGCGGGCGCGATCCGTGCGGGAATCGCTTCGCAAAATGTCTAAAATCATGCGCGTGCCTTTGTACTTGTCTTCCAGGTGCGGGGTGTGAAAGAGCATCTGCTCGTTGCGCGTCAGGGCCAGATCGATGAGTGACTCAAGGGTGGATACCTCGTTTTTCGTGCACTTATGCAGGCCGATTTCGCCGATGCCCAGCACGCCGGGCTTGTCCAAAAATTCGGGCAAAAGGGCGATCACCTGCCGGGCGAAATCGACGTTTTCGGCCTCCTTGGCATTGATGCCCAGCCAGGCGTAGTGGCGAATGCCGTATTTCGCCGCCCGACGCGGTTCCCACTCGGTCAACTGGCGGAAATAATCGTAGAAGCTGTTATCGCCGGAGCGATCGAAACCCATCCAAAAAGCCGGCTCCCCAACGGCCAGGCAATCCATTTGCGCCATGAGTTGGATGTCGTCGGTGGTCCGCGAGGCAAGATGAATATGCGGATCGAAAAAGTACATGGGAGAATTGCTCCGTTTTCCGTTAACCCCCCGTGTATTCACGGGAGGCTAAATAATCTAAACATTAGGATTTATCATCGCCAATGTTCATCGTAGGGCAATGAAAATAGGATTTGAATCTGTTCGGTTCGGGAGGTTGTTTGGGCGGCGAGAATTTGCAGGGCTTGGGTAATCTTGCCCATACGCGGATCGTTGGCAATCGAGCCTTGCGCACGCCCAATGCGGTCCAAGGAGGCGGCCAGGTCGATCAATTTCGAGCGGACGCCGAGAAACTCGCGGTTCAAAATATTCGTTGCGGTGGAAGATGTGGGCATGGATTATTTCCCCCTCGCAGGACGGTTTTAAAAATCGTCTTACAAAACTGTGGGACGGCTCTAAAAAGCCGTTTTACTGTATGGCTGCAATGAATTAGCTCAGTTTGAATACGTTTCCGGTGAAAATCAAGGAGCAACCAGGCTGATATGAGGTCATTTGGTTTGCCACTCGCTACCCGACCGCCAGATCGTGTCAACTATGCATTATAAGGCACCCGATGGCGACCGATAGTATCAGCCAGTGTCTAACCCGAGACAGGGCAGCAACTTAGATAGATTGATCGCCCAATAATTGGATTGCATTTTATATTATGCAATACAAACTTGATTAGTAAAAAAGTGGGGGAAAAAGTGCAAATCTTGGCAGACATCAACGATTGCGTAATTTGGATGGTATGGGCAAAGACGGCGAAGATTGTGGTTTGTTATGAAGTTTTTTGTTTTTGCAGTCCGATGGCAGATAGTGGAACACTCTATGATATAGTAATTTCCATGACAGTCGGACTGGCAACTACTTTTAGCGTATTGTCTAAAACGGACAACGAATCGGCGGTCCGGATACTGCTTCCTGCGCTGGATTCGCCCAATGCCACGATCCAGGAAGGGGCGTTGGCGGCCCTGTTGACCCGCCGCAATCCATCGGGTCAGGTGGAAATTCTCCGCCGAATTCCAACGCTAAGCCAGCGTTGGAAATTCATCATACACCAGCACGCCGGGCGACTGACCGGGACCATGCGCGACGCCATGCTGGGATCGGATCAGACGCAGTACCGAAACGCCTGCACGGCCGCGGTGATGTTTGGCGATTACGATTTGATTCCCACGCTGTTAACCGTGCTGGAAGACACTTCGCAATCGAAGTCGGACACGGCCGCCGAAGCCCTGATGCAATTGGCCGTGCAGCTTTACGACGAGGTTGCGCATCCCGGCGAAAACGGCGCCCGCCGCGATCTGCAATGGATTCACCAGCATGTGGCATCCTGCCTGGAGACGTCGGTACAGCGATTCGGGCGACACAGGCGCCGGGAGGTGATCGAGGCGTTTTTGCTGTTGGTAAAATCCAAAAACG
Organism: Thermoguttaceae bacterium; assembly: GCA_049516935.1. Classification (GTDB taxonomy): domain Bacteria; phylum Planctomycetota; class Planctomycetia; order Pirellulales; family Thermoguttaceae; genus JBEKIK01. The sequence goes on along the minus strand of JBEKSO010000303.1, from coordinate 3,566 downwards.
CCGCTATCGACCAGATCCTGAAGAATGCGCACCATGTAAGTCACCTGGTGCTCATCGACGTGATGTCCAGGAGTACGCACGACGGGATCGTTCGTTTGCTTTTGGATTTTTTCGACAATCCGCAGGCGCCTTTAGCCGCGCTGAACGTGGCGGCCAATCGCTGCGATATGAAGTTCATACGGGATTTTTTAAACAAGGTCGACCGGAACCATTCGGGCGCCGTGCTTCAAAATCTAAAGCGGATGGGCAACGTCGCATGGCTGGGGAATTGTAAAAAAATCGTCGGCGGCCTGGATGACGCCGGCCAGCACAGTTTTGTATTTTTGGTGATGTCTTTGGGTATGTCGCAATCGCGGGTTTTTTCGGTAATCGAATTCATATTACAGCATGGCAAACCCGGCGGTCGGCGTGAAGCCGCGCGGGCGTTGACCGCTTTTAACGGGGCCGAAGCCAATATGCTGGCGCTAAAGGCCTTGGACGACGACGATCCGCAGGTTCAGGCCAACGTTCTGCCGCACCTTCGCCGCCGCGGAATTCCCGGCGCATTGCAGAGGTTGGTGCAAATGCTGGACAGTCCGCACCTTGTTGTCAGGCAGGCCGCCCGGAACGCCCTGGGCGAGTTTTCCTTCGCCCGGTTTTTAGGCACTTTCGAGATGCTGGAGGGCGAAGCCCTGAAAACAACGGCGGCCATTGTAAAAAAAATCGATCAGCATACCATTCCTCTTTTGCGCGAGGAACTGCGGGCCCCGGCTCGATTTCGGCGATTGCGGGGGCTGCAAATCGTTCAAGCCATGGATGTCGCCTGCCTTGTGGAAGAGACGATCATAGAACTGCTCCGGGACGAGGATGAGATGCTGCGAACCGAAGCCGCGGTCACGCTGGCCGGATGCCGTTCGCCGGCCGCGCGGTCGGCTTTGGAAAAAGCGGCCCGCGATGGCAGCCCCGCGATTCGAGAAGCCGCGCAAAAAAACCTTAACGAGCCAACCTGATTAACATGTTTTTACCCTTTTACACGACGTTTCCGCTGGCCGAACAAGATCGGATGCAAGACTTGTTTCGCGCATTTCGAGCCACCCAAGCCCGGGAGGGGATGGGCGAGGTCGTTTATGGATTGATGATTTTGGCCGGCATCGTGGTAGTGATGTTTATTCTTTCCGTGGCCATAAATCATCGGAGACAGCGCGAGGGTTATACAAGCCCCTTGGGTTTGTTCTTGAATTTGTGCCGGGCGCACAGGCTGAAATGGAGAGAGCGCTGGCTGCTGTGGCGGCTGGCGCGGATAGAGCAATTCAGCGATCCTGCCCGGCTGTTCTTGGAACCGGAGTGGTTCGCAAGTTCCAGCTTGCCCGTGGAGTTGCGGCAGCATGCGGCGAAACTGAAAAACATCCGCGACCGTCTTTTTGCCGATATGAGGGAAAGTCTCAAAGCAAGCGATGAGGAACAATCGGATGCGGCCGGGCCGATCGAGCCGGCGGGGGCGGCTTTGCCGACATTGAAGGCCGCTCCGGAATTGGACATCGCGCCTTGGTCGGCTACGGCTTTTTCTCCGCCTTTGCCGCCGTTTTCAAACACTTCCAACGGCGCGCCGGTTTAATCTTTTCGCCGATTTTCTTCGGATAAAACATTTCCCATCCGGGATAATGTTTTAGGAGGCCGGACATTTTTGTCTGGCTGGAAAAAGACGAGCGAGAATGCCTGTTCTCTTATACAGGCTGGAATGCCCGCCCTCCTAACGCGGCATAAAGCCTCAACAAAAGCCCCCGGTGTATTCACCGGGGGTTAAATAAATAATGAAATGGCCAAATAGGCAATGAATTAACGCACATGATGCATGCTAAACGCGTTCAAACTTCGGCACAAACGCACGCGGATATGAATGCCACTCTTCGCGGGAAAAGGAATAGGCGATAATTGCAGGCTGATTGGCAGGCGGATATCATATTGTTATAATATTTGTCATTGCTTTTGTATTTGCGCAGGTATAAATCATGTAAATTCAAAACGAGAGGCCGATAATGATCCGCAAACTAGATTTGCCGCTGCCACTGGTTTATATTCTTGGGATTATTTTTTTGACTTCGCCCGTACAGAGCATAGCGGGCGAGACCGGGCCGCTTCTCAACGAGCCGGTGGACGTAAGCGGCGATTTCCGCGACTTCACGAACCTCTACTATTTGGCCGACAAGCTTGCAGATTTCGATCCGGCGACTGCTTCCGGAAAAATCACCTGGCAAAGGGCGGCATATTCCACACGCCAGGCGTTCGACAACATGTTGGCGGTGATCAATCCCGTGCGCCCGAACGAATTTCCCGGCAATGAATATGAAGCAAATCCGGTGCTGCCGTTTAAATTGGAATTTGTCTCGCCCGGCACGGTGCGAATTCGCCTGCAAACGGGGCCGGAGATCAAACCGGAAACAAATTCACTGATGCTTGCCGGGGGGAAAGCGGCCAAAGATAATTCCTGGAAATACGGCAAAATAGAAGGAGGGCATCGTTACAGCAACACTTGCGGCTCGGTAACGGTGCTGGAAAATCCCTGGTGCATCGAATTCCGCGACGCCAAAGGCCGCTTGCTTACAAAGACGAACCACCGTTCGGACAACAATACGACTTTCACGCCCATATTGCCTTTTTCGTTTGTGCGCCGGGCATCGGACTATTCGCGGAGCGTGGCGGCGGTGTTTTCGCTTTCGCCGGGCGAGAAAATCTTCGGCTGCGGCGAATCGTTCACGCGCCTTGACAAGCGCGGCCAGAAGGTCGTGCTCTGGACCGACGACGCCAACGGGGTCCAGAACCAAGGCATGTACAAGCCCATTCCGTTTTTCTTGAGCAGCCAGGGCTACGGCATGTTCGTTCACAGTTCGTCGCCGATAACTTGCGATTTTGGCTCGTATTTCAGCGGCATTAACTCGCTCATGCTGGGCGACGAAGATCTGGACCTGTTCATTTTTTTCGGCTCGCCCAAGGAAATACTCGACGCTTATACTACGCTAACGGGCAAGTCGCCCATGCCGCCGCTGTGGTCGTTTGGACTATGGATGAGCCGGTGCACGTACGACAACGAGAATCAAGTCCGCGACATTGCCGCCAAACTGCGGCAAAACCGCATTCCCGACGACGTAATCCACCTCGATACCGGCTGGTTCGAGACCGACTGGCGCTGCGACTATCAATTTTCTACGTCACGATTCAAAGACCCGCAAAAAATGATCGCCGATCTGAAAAAAGACGGATTCCACATCTCGCTTTGGCAGCTTCCGTATTTTGTTCCGAAAAACAAACTCTTCCCGGAGATTATAGAGAAAGGGCTTTTTGTCCGCGACGCCAAAGGCAACCTGCCGTACGAGGATGCGGTGCTGGATTTTTCCAATCCCGCCACTGTGACCTGGTATCAGGATAAAATCGCCAATCTGCTGCGCCTCGGCGTAGGGGCGATCAAGGTGGATTTCGGCGAGGCCGCGCCGGCCAACGGGTTATACGCTTCGGGCAGGACCGGTTTTTACGAACACAACCTTTACCCGCTTCGCTACAACAAAACCGTGGCCGATATCACCCGGCAGGTC
>JBEKSO010000302.1:0-5632 GCA_049516935.1 Thermoguttaceae bacterium | reverse complement strand
AAACAACTCCCCGAGGGCGGCTGGGCCATGTATCAGGGCGGAAAACTGGCCATCAGCAGCAGCGTGGAGGCTTATTTCGCCCTGAAACTCACCGGCCACGACCCCAGCGCCGAATACATGCAGCGGGCGCGGGAGGCAATTCTCGCTCATGGCGGGGCCGATGCCGTTAATAGCTACACACGCTTTTTTCTGGCCCTGCTGGGACAAATCTCTTACGAGCAGTGCCCGGCCGTCCCCCCGGAAATCATGCTTTTGCCCAAATGGTTTCCCATCAATATTTATGACGTAAGCGCCTGGTCGCGGACGATTATCGTGCCCCTGTCGATAGTTTCCGCGTTTCAGCCGGTCCGCGAAATCGATCCTCGCCTGGGCATTCGCGAATTGTTCATCCGCGAGCCGGAAAATTGGCCGCCGCTAAGATGCCCGGGCCTGAAAGGCGGCACCGGAGTGTTGAGTTGGGATCGCTTTTTCCGCACTATCGATGGTCTCTGGAAATGGTGCCGGCGCCATCGCTTCCTGCCGCTAAGACGGCGGGCCATTGACGCCGCGAAAAAGTGGATGCTGGATCGTTTCCAGGAAAGCGACGGGCTGGGAGCGATTTATCCACCCATCGTGTGGAGCATTTTAGCGCTAAAGTGTCTGGATTACGCCGACGATAGCCCGGAAGTACTCCAGTGCATCAAGCAATTGGAAGACCTTGTGATCGAAGACCCTGAAAACGACACCGCCCGAGTGCAACCCTGCAAATCGCCGGTTTGGGACACTGCCATAACGCTACGGGCCTTATCGGCCGGCGGAATCGGCAACGATGTTCCCTCCATCCGCAAGGCGATCGCCTGGCTATTAAACAGGCAGATTTCCCGACCCGGAGATTGGGCCAAAAAAGTCGAAGTCGAGCCGGGCGGATGGTGCTTCGAGTATGCCAATGCCTTTTATCCCGACGTCGACGATACAGTTATGACTCTCATGGCCCTGCACGCCCATTTGAACGATGGGCTCGACACAACCGGCTCCCTGCCGCCTGCCCTGCGTTTAATTTCCGAGACCGACAACTGCGAAGATGAGGCGTATACCTTCGAGCAAACTGTCCAGGCGATACACCGCGGCGAGCAATGGGTTTTGGCCATGCAAAACGACGACGGCGGCTGGGGCGCCTTCGATCGCAACAACAACCGCGAATTTCTCTGCCACATCCCCTTCGCCGATCATAATGCCATGATCGATCCCAGCACTCCGGATATGACCGGCCGCGTGCTGGAGGCCCTGGGCAAACTCGGCCGCCGACTGGGCGACCCGGCAGTGGACCGGGCAGTGGCCTATGTTCGCCGCGCCCAGCAACCCGACGGCAGTTGGTTCGGCCGCTGGGGAGTGAATTACATCTACGGCGTCTGGCAGGCCATAACCGGACTGATCGCCGTGGGCGTACCGGCTGAAGACCCCGCCGTGGCCGCAGGGGCCAATTGGCTTCTGGCCCATCAGCAGGCATGCGGCGGTTGGGGCGAATCGCCCGACAGCTACGAGCATCCGCATCTTCGCGGACAAGGCGATCCCACGGCCTCGCAAACGGCCTGGGCCGTCATGGGATTGATCGCCGCCGGCCTCCAACGGCATCAAGCCGTAACCCGGGCGGTGCGTTATCTGACTATCATGCAAAACGACGACGGCACCTGGGACGAGGCAGAATTTACCGGCACCGGTTTTCCGCAGGTATACTATCTCCGCTATCATTACTATCCGATATATTTCCCCCTCCTGGCCCTGTCGCAATGGGCATTGAAAGTCCATCCTAAACAAACCGACAACGAATTGACCGTTTTACGGCAGAAACTCCCCGCCTCCGAAACCGTCGCTCACGCCAAGAAAAAATCCGAATATGTTTTTGCCCGGGCGGAAAATTTCTAACAAATCCATTGAAACGCAACAAAGTGTGAGAAATGGGAAAAGGGGAAATTGGGAAAAAGGGAAATGATCCATTCTGTAAAATTTTAAAAAACATTTTTTGATTTCCCATTTTCCCCCTTTCCCTTTTTTCTTCTTTACACAAACACTTGCTCATAAACTGATAAATACCATTATGCGATTTCCTTTTTCCCTTACTCGTTCGATCGCCGGCTATCTTCTGCGAAAAAAATTCTCCGGCGAAAAGCACTTCCCCCTGGTCTTGATGCTGGAGCCGCTGCATGCCTGCAATTTGTCCTGCACCGGTTGCGGCAGGATCCGCGAGTACGCCGACACGATTTCCTGCCGGCTTACAATCGACCAATGCCTGTCCGCGGTTGACGAGTGCGCATCTCCCATCGTGAGCGTTTGCGGCGGCGAGCCGCTGATCTATCCAGAAATCGAAGTGCTCGTCCAATCCCTTATCGCCAGGCGAAAGCACGTCTATCTCTGCACCAACGGCCTGCTTTTGGAAAACAAACTGCCCGGCTTGCGGCCCGACAAACGCTTGTTCATCAACGTCCACCTCGACGGCATGGAATCCACTCACGACCGGCTGGTGCGGCGGGAAGGCGTGTTTTCGGCGGCGGTTGCCGGCATCCAGGCCGCCAAGAAAGCCGGCTTCATGGTCTGCACCAATACGACCGTATATAAAGGCACCGACATGCACGAAATCGCCGTGCTCTTCGCCTTTCTCGCCGAGTTGGGCATAGACGGCATGATGATCTCGCCCGCCTACGGCTACGATGTCGTGGTACAAGCCCAGACGCCGGACGCACAAGACATATTCATGACCCGGCGGGAAATTCACGAAAAATTCCGCCTTGCCCAAAAACTCTTAAGCCGCTTCAAACTCACCGCCTCGCCCATCTATTTGGAATTTCTCCGCGGACGGCGCGAATTGCAGTGCGCGGCATGGGCCAATCCGACCTTCAACGTCCGCGGCTGGCGCGGACCGTGCTATCTCCGCGGCGACGCACACTATCTCACCTATCGGCAGCTCATCAACATAACCGATTGGAACCGCCTTGGCCCGGGCAATGACCCCCGATGCGAGAATTGCCTGGTCCACTGCGGTTTTGAGCCCGCCGCCGTGCTGGCGGCCAACAAACGAATTCGCGACATCATCCGCATGGCCGTCTGGCAAATTAGGTGAATAGTCTGTAGGGTGGAGGCTGTAGGCTGCCACTTTGGCCACAATCAATGCGCGACCAATGGTCGCGGCTTTACATATTGTTTTTGCCTAACTCAATGTCCAACTTGGAAATAAAGCCTTGCCATTTTGGAGTAATCTTTGCCCTGGGCATCGAATCCGGCGGTTTTGAAGACCTGCTTTCCGGAGCGATTCGCATCCGCGGCAGCGGCTTTTTCATCAAGGAAGGCGGTTTAAAAGGCCGCCGCGTGGTGATTATCCGCTCCGGGGCAGGCCGGGAAAACGCCGCCCGGGCCACAGAAGTGCTGATTGACGGACATCATCCTCAGATCGTTATCTCCGCCGGATTTGCCGGCGGGCTTGACCTCTCGCTTAAACGCCACGACATCCTGCTGGCCGATAGCGTAATGGACTCATCAGGTGAACAAATCATTCTCAGGCAGGCACTTCCATCGCCTGATATTGCGAACCAGGGGCAGTCTTCCAGTGTTGGGCCGTCATCCAGCGAGGGGCGGCCACTTCAGTGGCCGCTTGCCCTGTCCTGCATCGATACTGCTAAACTCGCTTGGCCCGGCCTCCACGTCGGCAAACTAATGTCCGTCGATCACGTGGTTCGAGAGCCTAACGAAAAACAAGCCCTCCATCGACAGCACCAAGCCTTGGCCGTGGACATGGAAACCTTTGCCGTGGCCGAAGTCTGCCGCGGCCGCGGCGTGCAGCTTTGCGCCGTGCGTATTATCCACGACGCCGCCGGAGACGTGCTGCCGCCCGACGTCGAACGCCTGCTGCGTCAAAAGTCCGAACCCGCCCGCCTAGGCGCAGCCCTAGGCGCCATCTGGCGCCGTCCGGGGAGCATCAAGGACCTCTGGACGCTGAAAGAAAACTCACTCGCCGCCTCGGCTCAATTAGCCAAGTTCATCGAGCGGTTGATTGAGATCGGTATTCAATAATCGGTAATTTCGGATAAATAATGTTGCTCGCCGGAGGTCTTTGACCGCCGGAAAACCTGCAAAATCCCGCAGGCGGCTGTAGCCCGCCGGTTATTAAATTCGAAATATATTAGCCTATTCTCATTAGCCGGCCGAATTATTTTTGTCCATGTGTTCGCGGCAAAATGATAACAAACGTTGCCCCCTGTCCGGGCAAGCTTTCGACTTCGATCCGGCCGCCGTGGTTTGTCACGATCCGCCAGCATTTTGAAAGACCCAGGCCCAGGCCGCGGCCGGCTTGCCGGGCGGAAAAGAAGGGGTCGAAGATATGGCGGCGCTGTTCGGGCGTAATCCCTGGCCCGTTGTCACTTACCCGAATTGTCACGTCAGCGCCGTCGGCCTTTAGATCGATATCAATTTTTCCGCCGTGCCCCAGGGCTTCCAGCGAATTCTGACAAAGGGCTCGAATCGCAACGGCCATTTGCGTTGCGTCGGCCTCGATTTCCAGCGGGCCGGATTGGCCTCGTCGGCTTAACACGGTTTCCTGTTCCGCGGCGGCAGTTTGAAAGTCCGCAATCGTCTCGTCGATTATTTTAGCCGCGTCGACCAAGGCAAAATTGGGCTGCGGCGGCCGGGCAAAGAGCATCATGTCGGCGATCATCTCGTAAATCCGCATGGCCTGCGAATTCACAAGCGCAAGAGCCCTGCGCCGCTCGGGATCCGATTCGGATTGCAAGAATAATTGCGCCCGGCCGGCGATTATCGTGAGAGGATTATTGATCTCGTGGCCCGCTCCGGCGGCGAACTCGGCCATGGCCTCGAGCTTTTCCGCTTCGACGGCCTCTTGGAATTTATTTTCCAAGACTTCCAGACGCGACAGGAGAACTTTCAACTGCGACGGATCATTTTCTGAGCTATCGTCCATCTAATTATTGATACATCTTCTATCTAAACTTTCGCAATTTAGGACTTATTTGGTCTTTTCCGCTTTCCTTCCATCCCTTTTAAGATACGTACAAGTTTATCCACGGTGGCGACATTGGGACTATGCTTGCCATGTTCGAGACGGCTTATGGTCTCTACTCGCACCCCAGAGAGCCTCGCCAAATCGCTTTGGGTCAAGCCAGCGGCTCGCCGCCTGCGAATGATTTGGCGGGCCAAAACAATTCTAGCCGATTCCACGGCCGGATAATTCCCCTTGGCGTCCGCTTCCGGCAATGGCGGTTCCCTGTTCTCGCCAAGCAATTGGCGATATTGATTCTCCGGTATGACGACGAATCGCTGCCCCGCTATTGTCAAAGTTTGAATAGCAATCGCCATATCTTCACCTTTCATAAAATCGATCGCAGTGTCCAATTTTCTCCACTATCACCTTACTGCCTTCAACGTGGAACTGCAGCCTATAGTCTCCGGTCCGTAAACGCCAATGGCCTGCCAGTGAACCGGATAATGGTTTTGCACCGCTAATATGCGGCCAGTTCTCCAATCGCTCATATATCCTAATCATACGAGCAACGATTTCCGATGGAAGCGACTCAAGTTGTTTCAATGCGTTTGAAGTTGTAACAACTTTAGCCATATACCTATTATGCGCCACATGACATGAATGTCA
>JBEKSO010000301.1:0-5647 GCA_049516935.1 Thermoguttaceae bacterium | reverse complement strand
ACACATCCTTTTCGTATTTTTTCACTTCGTCCAGCCAGGCGCGTGCGGGCGGGCCGTTCGACTTCTGGCAATAATAGTCCCACACCGCGCCTAAAGGCAGGGTTTTTTGTTCTTCCAGCAATGCCAGCCTGGAGGTGAAATCGCCCGCGTTTTCCACTTTCCTTAGCGTATCGATCGGTTCCAACAGGGCGGCCAACAGGGCCTTGAGCATCGATCGCGCGCCGATGACCCAGGCCGCCACGCGGTTGATGCTGGCGTCGAAATAATCCAGCCCGATGTGCACCCGATTGAGGAAATCGCCGCGGACCAACTCCTGTGCGATGGCCATAAGCTCGTCGGTCAGCGTTACCACGTGGTCGCTGTCCCAGCGAATGCCGCGGCTGACGTGCAGCAGAATCTCGTCGAGCCAGGCGAAAACCGAGGAAAGTTTATCCGATATAACTTCGGTGGGATGGAAATGCCCGGCGTCCAGGCACAGCAATTTGCGGTTGCGGACGGCGTAACCCAGGTAAAACTCGTGCGAGCCCACCACGTAGCTCTCCGATCCGATGCCGAAGAGCTTGCTTTCCACGGAGTCCAGGTTCAACTTCGGATCGATAGGCTCGGCGAAAACCGCGTCCAGCGATTCGGCCAGGCGCATCCGCGGGCCCTTGCGGTCCACGGGCGTGTCTTTAAGTCCGTCGGGAACCCAGACGTTGGTGACGCAGGGCGATTTCAATTCCTTGCCAATTGCCGCCCCGATCCGCCGGCAGGCGATGCCGTGCTCGATCCAAAAACGGCGTATGCCCGCGTCAGGATGGGCGAGCGTGAACCCGTCCGATGCCTTGGGATGGGAGAAAAACGTGGGATTGAAATCCATGCCCATCCGCTTGGCCTTGGCCCATTCGATCCACTTGCGAAAATGTTCGGGCTGCATTTCGTTGCGGTCCACGCGCTTGCCGCCGGTCTCGGCGTAACAGGCGTGGAGGTTCAGGCGGTGGGCGCCGGGAAGCATGGACAGGGCCAGGTCCAGATCGGATCGCAACTCGTTGGCCGTGCGAGCCTTGCCGGGATAATTGCCGGTAACGGCCAGTCCGCCGCCCAGTTCCTCGCCGGCGTTTTCAAATCCGCCCACGTCGTCGCCTTGCCAGCAGTGCAGCGAAACGGCGATGCCTGACAAACGCTGCATCGCCCGATCCACGTCCACGCCCCAGTCGGCATACTGTTGCCGGGCCAAATTAAAGGCCTGTTCGATGTTTTTGCTCGATTCTGACATAATGCCTCGCTTTTTATATTAGACAGGTAATTTTGGGATATTATTGATTCCGATGTAGCCAATGATCCTTATTCAGTCGCAAACACGGCTGTTCCAGCCGAGTTTTCTAGTCGTTTGGCCGTGGAACGGTTCATTTGCAATATAGGACACAATAGTTAGGCTATAAAGAAAACCTTATCCAGAACAAGATTTATACACAATTACATAGATTTTGCACTACTCCGGCCAAGTTTGCAAGCACCCATCCGTGAAAAAAGTGAGGGGGATTTTTGAGGGGCGCTCCCATGGCTGGAATGCCATGAAAATGCAGTATTTCTCGCTTTACATGAAAACGAACTTTTCTTTAGCCCAGGCGTTTACGCCTGTGGATTGGATGCAACTACATCTTTCTCTTTACCGTTTAGCCGCTTTAGGGGCGCATAGCTTCAACCAATCCGTCTACAAGATCCCATGAAGGGGATTAAAGAAAAAGAGAAGATAAAAAACCGCGGTTTTTACCCCCGCAGGCGTAAACGCCTGGGCTAGATAAAAAGATTGAAGACTACGTCATACAAGATTATTAGCGACAATATGATCGCCTTTTTGACGCGCCAATCCAAAAATAAATATTCCTTTAAAAATCACTGCTCTTTTTCGGTCTTCGCCCCTTTTCCCTCCTCCTTGTTTTCCAGTTCTTCGGCGCGTTTTAGATCCAGTTTGACTCTTTCATTCTCGTTCATGAGCCGATAGGCTTCGGCACGGTTGCGAAAGGCCACCGGGTCGGTTGGGTCGAGATGGATCGAGGAGGTCAACTCTTTCACCGCCTCTGGATACTGCCCTAGTTGTATCCGGCAGCGGCCCAGCCAAAGATGCACCTCGGCGTGGTCCGGCATGCCTTCCGATTCCGCGCACATCTGATTTAGAAGCTCGATCGCCTTTACGAACTGCCGCCGCCGCCAATAGCCTTCCACCGTGGCCCAGTCGTGATCGCGGGCGTAGGGCCGCCAGGGATAAGCCGTTTTGTCGGTGAATTGCTTCAGGGCCTCGTCGGGCCGGACCCACCATAGGGTAAACCACAAACCGGGCTCGGTGGGCAGCTTTTTCTTCTCCGCAAAGGGCAATAACACCTGAACGTAATAGGCACGGGTCTTTTGCGCGGCCAGCATTTCGTACTTCACTATGCTGGCTACATAATCGTCCTTGGAAATCCTGCCCTCTTCGGCCTCCTTGCGCAGTCGGACGAATTCCTTGGCGTTATTGATGTTGTTCAGTTCGAACACCGCCCCGGCCCAGAGTTCCTCGAACGATCGCCCCTGGCCCTGCTTCGGCCCATCGGTGTAGTTCGGCTCGATGAGTATCGCGCCGTGCATTTTGCCCTCCGGGGCGATATGCTCCGCATCGGAATGCAGCGGAGGGGTCGAATCCCAGTCGATCAGCGATCCCATGTCTTCGCCGGCGAATTTTCGCGCCGCCCAAGACCGCAAGAACTCGATTTCTTCGCCGAACTGGGCCATGGCCGGACGGTCTTTGAGCATCTTTTCCACTTGTTTCCGCCCGTGTGCAAGGGCCTCGGCGGAGAGTTCCTTGCCTGAGGACGGTTTATATTTCTCGCCCAAGTCGTTGGGATTGAGCCGAATGGCATCTTTCATATCGGCCAGGCCCTGCCCATAATCGCCTTTTCTCAGCCATGCAGTTGCCCGCATGCCGTGGAATTTGGCTTCGTCGGGCTTTAATTTAATCGCTTCGCTAAAGGCGGCGGTTGCCTGATCAAAATCGCCTTGCCCCAGGGCGACCAAACCGCGTTGGTATGCGTCTTCGGCATCGTCGGCGGACAATGACGCAGTTGAAAACACGAACAGAAACGCCGCCGTGCAATATAAAATCGGTCTACGTGGAATGCTGATATTCATGATTATAGTTAAGTGGTCAGGGTTCAGGGTTCAGAATTTGATTCTCCGCGCGAGTTCTGAATCCCTAACCTTTAAATTCCGTTCTCCGGCCGGACTGTAAAATCTAGCTTAATTATCCGCAATTGCACGCAATCGGACAACCCGAGATATTCGGGCGGATTTCACGTTATTTATCCCGGCTGTCGGGTGGTTGCCGGGAGGGCCGAAAATACTTATCATTAAGGATAAAATAGGTAATCCAACTTTATCTTTATCAATTTTTAACAATAGGAGAAGCACCCATGAAAATACATCGACGTCGATTCCTGGAAACGGCCGCCTTGGGTACGGCCGGATTGCTGGTTACCCCAAGACCTTTGCACGCCCAACCGGCCCCGGTCTCCGCCGATCCCACGGCCCCGGTCGCCTTGGGCAAGCGGCTGAAGGTCTCGCGGATCGGCATGGGCACGGGAGTTCAAGGCGGAGGGCGATCTTCGAAACAAATCAAAAACGGCGTCGATAAATTCGAAGAGGTCATTGCCAAGGCATACGACGAGGGAATCCGCTATTTCGACATGGCCGATACTTACGGTTCGCACCCGATCGTGGGCCGGGTGCTGAAAGGCAAGCCTCGCGACGGCTATACTTTGATATCGAAGGTCTGGTTGCTGCCTTTCGGTCTGCCCGACAAAGAACTCGAGGACGCCGACGTGGCCGTAAAGCGGTTCCTCAAGGAATACGGCACCGATTATCTGGACCTGGTGCAGATCCATTGCATGACCGACGGCGACTGGCCCCAGCAGATGCGAAAGCAGATGGACCTGTTGGAAGGGCTGCGCGAAAAGGGGCTCATCCGCGCGCACGGCGTGACGTGCCATTCGATTGCCGCCTTGGAAGCGGCGGCCAAAGAGCCGTGGGTGGACGTGGTTCACGCCCGGATCAATCCCGAGGGCGCGTACATGGACGGCCCGCCGGATACGGTCGAGCCCGTGTTGAAAAAGATCCACGACGCCGGCAAAGGCGTAATCGGCATGAAGATCATCGGCCAAGGGCGCTGGCGCTACGATCCGGCCAAGCGCGAGGCCTCGATCCGCTACGTGCTCGGCCTGGGCACGGTCGATGTAATGGTCGTCGGCTTCGAACGCCCGGTAGAAATCGAGAACGTGAAGGAACTAACGAAAACGGCGCTGGAAACAAAAGTGTAAGAACGGAAAACCTGAGTCGCCTATTCACTTCCAACTCTTTTCATCCGTAAAATGGCAATATAGCAATGTATTGCAATATCGCAACGCAATGCTATAATATATAATAGAACACGGAGCCTTTGATGAAGTTTGTGCAAGTCATTTGGGATGATGACGATCAACCGGACGGAAATATCCAACACATCGCCGAGCATGGACTGACAATCGAGGATGTGGAACATGTTTTGGAGAACCCTACGGTGGAAGGATTGAGCGGCAGTACGAAACGCCCTTGCTGCTTTGGATTCACGCTTGCCGGCGATTTTATTATCGTTGTCTATGAGCAGGTCGATGATGAAACGATTTATCCGATAACTGCTTATGAAGTGCCCGAACCTTAAGGATGCTAATATGGAAAAGAAGAAAATCGTTAAGCGTATTCGCCGCCAAGGACCAGGAAGCCAGGAAGAACGCAAGCGGCTGCAAGAGATCCGGGAAAAGGTTGGCGTGGAGTTTCCGCCGCGAAAGCCGCCTCGGCTTCAGCCTGCGAGGACGGGCATAGCCGCGAGAATTCGTACTGTCCGCCAAGAGCGGGGACTCACCTGGTATGCCGTGGCAAAAGAAGCGGGAATTCCCAATCCCAGCACAGTGCGCGACATAGAATACGGCCGCGACACCAAACTTTCCAGCGTGCAGGCAGTAGCCAAGGCGCTTGGCCTTCGCCTGGAATTGGTCGAAGTATAAAAATGAATAAAAAATCTGCGGCCCCGTTTTTCAGAGATATCGTTAGTGGCCGTCGGCGCGGGCCGGGGGCGGCGATTTTGCGCGGGGGGCTGCGACTGGCCGAAGTGCCATACGCGCTGGCTATGACTTGGCGGAATCGGCGATATGATCAGGGCAAAGTGAAAATCCATCGCGCGGGCGTGCCTGTAGTAAGCGTGGGCAATATTACTCTGGGCGGGACGGGGAAAACGCCGATGGTCCAGTGGATCGCCCGATGGTTTCGTAATCATAATGTGCGCGTGGCGATTATCAGCCGGGGGTATCGGGCCGAGGAAGGCGGGCGGAACGACGAGGCACGGGAACTGGAGCAAAAACTGCCGGACGTGCCGCACCTGCAAAATCCCGATCGCGCGGCCGCCGCAAAAATCGCCATCGAGGAATTGGAAACCCAGTTAATCGTAATGGACGACGGATTCCAGCATCGGCGGCTGGCCCGGGATCTTGATATAGTGTTGTTGGACGCCCTGGAGCCGTTCGGATTCGAGCATGTATTTCCCTGCGGAACGCTGCGCGAGCCGCTCACGGGGCTGCGCAGGGCCGACGTGGTGATTCTCTCT
>JBEKSO010000300.1:0-5650 GCA_049516935.1 Thermoguttaceae bacterium | reverse complement strand
GGTGCCCTGGGTCGCGGCTATCACCACTGGGATCACCAACGGCAGCACCAGCAAAGACAATAGACCGTTATTGCGGCTCATTGATAAACCAAGAGCGCTAAAAAGCGTGCCGACGGCCGCCAGCCCCAAGTTTCCCAACAGGGCCACGCACAGCATCGTCCACGGATGATTTGCCAGCGGAAGATCCGAGATCATGACCAGCAGGGCGATTAAAAGCAGTTGCATCACCGATAAAGTGATGACGTTGACGGCAAGTTTCGCGAAATATATCGCGGTCGTGCTTACCGGATAGAGCACCAAGGCATGCCAGCATCCGTCTTCGCGCTCCGCGGCAAAGGTGCGATCCATGCACAACATGCCGGCGAAAAACGTGACTAACCACAACAGGCAGGCGGCGATATGGCCGCGTTGGCCGGGCGGTAAATCCATTTGGAAACTAAAAACAGCGGCCACCAACAAACTATATAAACTCAGCGGCGGCCAAACCCGGCCGGTCCTTATCTCCGATGTCAAATCTTTGTGAATGATCCACCAAAACTGGATCATAGTGTGTTTCCTTATCAGGCTGCTTTGGAAAATGGATGAAAAATCGGGCTTGGTTCTTCGGCCTTTTTTATAGCCTCCAAGACGCCTCCGCAAAGTTCCAGCACTCGGTCGGCGTGGGTTTTAGCTAGTAGTAAATCGTGCGTGGTAAAACATAGCGTGCACCCGCGGCGGCGGAGTTCCTGCAACGTCGAGCCCAGCCAGTTCATGCCGGCGACATCCAGCGCGGCAAAAGGCTCGTCAAGAATCAATATCTTGGGATCGTGAATTATCGCCCGGAGGATGCTCAGGCGTTGGCGCATTCCGCGAGAGAGCTTTCGAGCCTCGCGGAATGCATAGGGCTCCAACCCGGCGGCTTGGAGCAGGCAATCTGCTTGCCGACTGGGATTAGAAACAGCGTGCATGCGAGCGGCAAAGACCAGGTTTTCTCGAGCGCTCAGATGGGGATAGAGAAATCCGTCGTGGGCGGCCATTCCCACCAGGCTGCGCGATGCGGGCGGGTCGGCGGCAGGCCGGCCGAACCAGCGCACTTCGCCGCCTTGGATCCGCGCAAGCCCAGCCATGCATCGCAGCAAAGTAGTCTTGCCCGAGCCGTTCGCTCCCGCGATTGCCACGCTTTCGCCCACGGCGATTTCAAGGTGCAAATTGTTCAAAATAATCCGCGAGCCGTAGCGGTGGGTAAGCCGGTTGACGTCGATCGCAATACAGTGAGAATTAGTATTCATGCGATGTTCCGGCTTCAAGAATGTTGGGAATTGTGGAAAGCGGGGTTATGCCGGCGCAGCGGCGCGTGCGGTGGGGGCGTCCCTGCCAGGGGATTGTGAATTTCCGTTATCTGTGCCTTGGATGAAGAAGCCGAAAGAGTGTTTGTGGCGCGGATAGGCCATAGACCAACCAGTGCGCTTAGGCCGACGAGCGCGCCGCCCCACCAAATCCAGCACATCAACGGGTTTTCCATAAAAGTGACGTGGATTTGGTCATCGCCCCGGCCGCTGTCGAGGATCACGTAAAAATCTCCGCTTACTGAAGAATCGATGGCCACTTCACTGGACCATTGGTTTTGCAGCAAGTGCAGGTGTTGGGCTGGAAAGAGCGTAACCGGACGTCGCGAGGCAGTGCTTATCTCAAGTTGCGCCTTGACCACAAGCTTATCCGGAAAATTTTGCTGCTGAAGCGCCGTGAAGTGGATGGATCGGCCGGCCCATGCAACCGTATCTCCACGCCGCATAGTGGTTTCCCAACGTCTGGCGCACAAGGAAGATGCAGTCACGCCCACGGCAATAGCGACAAATCCGAGATGAACTGCAAAGCCGGCATATCGCCGCCGATGGACTCGAAGGACCGTGAAAACCTTTTTCCAATGCGAGAAGGTGGTTACCGACGTGCCGTCCAGAAACAACGCCGCCAGAAACACTACCAGCGCAAACGTTGCCAAGCCGGTTACCGCCAAAACCAAAGAGCGGCGCATCCCAAGAGCCGCGGCGACAAGGACGATCAAAACCGCAATAAGTAGGGCAATGAACAATGCTTTCCGCTGGCCAGGCTTGACGGCCGCGCCCCAGCGCAGGGCCGGCGCAGCCGCTGTGGTTAAAATGAGCACGATTCCGACGGGCATCAAAGCATAATTGTAAAATGCCGGGCCGACCGTGATTGAACGGGTAAAAAGCATCCCGGAAAGCGGAACGGCGACCGTGCCTAAAAAAACCACGATCGTCAGTCCCAGCCAGCCGATTGTGGCAATCGTCACAAAGGATTCGCGGGAGAAAATACCGGATATTTGATTATCGGCCGCCAATGCCTTGCGACGCAGGGGAATGAGCACGGCCGCCACGATAGTAATCATTCCCATTAGCAGCAAAAACATCCAACCTATAGGCGATTGGCTGAATTCGTGCAGGCTGCCGAATAATCCGGAGCGCGTAAGAAATGCCGCAAAATTGCAGAGCGCAAAGGTAACGACGGCCAGCAGCAGAGTGGCTCTTTTTAATAGCCCCCTATAGTGCCAGGCAAGTCCGCAGTGGATCAGAGCGGTGCCTGTGAGCCAAGGCATCAGCGAAGCGTTTTCCACGGGGTCCCAGTTCCAATAGCCGCCCCAGCCAAATTCATCATAGGCCCATTTCGCGCCCAAAAGTATGCCCAGACCAAGGATGGTCCATGCACATAGAGCCCAAGGGCGGGCCTGCTCGAACCAGCGGCGGTCGATCCGGCCCGTCAGCAGGGCACTTAGGGCCAGGGCGAAAGGGACTGCCCAAATTGCATAACCCAGGAAAATAACAGGCGGATGGACCAACATGGCCGGATGTTGCAAAAGCGGGCTCATTCCCAGGCCTTCGCGCGGGATCGAGAGGCTTGGTTCCATTGGGTCAGCCGCGAATACCATCACGGCCGCCAAAAAACCCAAGTACGTTAAAAGAACCCCAAAGGTCAGATCTTGAGTGATTTCAATTTGCTTGCGCGGCCAAAAACGGTAGAGCAGGGCCGCCACGCCGAGAAACCAACTCCAAAGCAGCAGTGAGCCGGCCTGTCCAACCCAAAGCGCCGATATTGCATAATACCAAGGCAATGTGCGGTTGCTATTTTGCACAACGTACGCAAATCGGAAGTCCCTGTGCGCCAATGCGTGCATCAAGATAAGCATAAGAATGCTCAAGGCCCCAACCGAGGCAAATGCCGAAACGTAACTGCTGCGCCGCATAAGCCGATGTTCAAATCGCCACCCGACCGCGCAGGCAAAGGCCGAATAGCCAGCGGCGACAAAGGCGAACAAAAGCGTTAATTGGCCGAAGACCGTCACAAGGCAGCCTCCGCTTCAGAATGCGGGACGGTTGAAGTAGAAGGATTTTTCGATTGATATTTACTTGCACAACGCGTGAGAACTTTGTCGGCATGGAATTGTGTTTCATTCTCAAAACGGCCTTCAACTACCACATCCATGTTTTCCGCGAGATTGTCGGGTATTGAACCGTTAAAGATCACTGTCAGCGATCCCTTGTCGCCTAGGAGCACGAAATCGGCTTGACGCCGATCCGCGGCAATCTGAAGACTGCCGCCGGCAACTTTACCGTTGATGCGGAGGCGAGTTCCGCCGTGCAATGAAACATCTTTCAAACATTCATCAACTGTAAGGTAATACTGCCAGCTTTCGGCAGCCCCTAAATAAGTTAGATAAGCGATCGCGCCTGCCACGAGCATCGAGGCAACTGCCAGTTTCCGGCCGGTGGTCATGGCGTATTGGTGTCCTAAAGAGTTCCCAATGACAAGTTCGGGTGTGGGAATGGTCAAAAAGTCACGACAAGGAGAAGGGAGTCTAACAATATATAGTAACCATGTCAAAACTAAATGTGGCCCAATGCTGCTATTTATTTACGTATTTTAACATCGATAATGTCCATATACACAAGAAACATAGTAATGTATTTTTCGCCATCAGGATAATCCCTATGTTTTTAACGATTCTAATTTGGTCAGATGTTTTGATTATGTTGGATCTAATAACTCAAACTGTAAACGAGTGACGTTAAATATTGGCGTAAATCATGGCGTCACGCCCGTTTACGGGCGTTTCCGCACAGTGGTAGTAGGCCCGACGTTTACGTCGGGTTGGGAGGTCAATTAACTTACCATAACTCCTTCGCATGCAGTGTTGTCAGCCGCGTTTACGCGGCTCCTGGTAGGTTAGGTGTTTACAGTTTGAGTAATAAAAAAAGCAGAGGGGATTGAGCACTGTTGTTATGTAAAGTAAGTTACTAATACCATGTTTTGTTCCTTAAGGGTTATTTCACCTTTTCTACATAATAAGGAGTGAGTTTTATGTGGAAGTCTCCATACAAGAGTTTGGTGGTGATATTTGTGGCGGCGATTTTTATCGCATTCGTTGGACTAGTTATTAACGCAAACTCACAACCACCGTCTAAGGAGGAAGGACCTGAACCCGCCCCGCCGACAGGACAAACTTACATCGGATCAAAGGCCTGTTCGGCTTGTCATTTCAAGCAATACACTTCCTGGAAAAAGACGAAACACGCCAAGGAAGCCTGGGAGAGCGTTCCCGCGAAATATCAGGCCGATCCGGAATGTGTGAAATGCCATGCCACCGGATACGGTCAGCCCAGCGGTTTCAAGGATGCAAAATCCACGCCCAACTTGATTGGTACGACCTGCGAAGCCTGCCACGGTCCGGGAAGCGAACATGAGAAGGCCTGCAAACCGTTTTTAAACAAAAAAACTCTATCGCCGGATGAAGAAAAGACCGCCCGGGATTCAATCTACAAAGTGATGCCGAAAAATGTTTGTGTGGCCTGCCATCTGGTGCAGGGACATCAAGAACATCCGAAATACGACAAGAAATGATCCTAAGTCGATTCGACTTCCGAGGTCTCGGTTGATTTGAATGTTGAATCATGAAAATCCTAACCATCGTTTTGCTTGCGCTGGCGCCGGCGATTGGCATTGCGGATGATCATGATTCGATCAAGTTACCGGATGCGGCTGCTGCAAGTCGTGAAAACGCCGCCCAAGGATCTGTCAAAGGATCGGCTAACCGCGAAACAAGCGCCGCCGCCGTAGCCGCGGCGGACACCGAGCCCGCGCGGCAAACTGATCTTCCAGCGCCGCCTCCGAAGACGGGTTCTCATATCGCCGCCGACGATAATTCATGTATTCAATGTCACGGTGATCCTGATCTTTGGGATGAAAAGTCGCGGGAATTCTTCATTTCTCGCGATAAACTCGCCAAAGACGTGCATTGGCTTAAGGGCGTCAATTGCACCGATTGCCATGGCGGGAATTATAAAAGTCAGGAACCCCGTGAAGCTCATGCCTTGGAAGACGGTTTCCGATCCAAGCCCGATGATGTGAAAAAATACTGCTCCTACTGCCACGATGCGGAGGCATTGGAGCTCATCAAGGGCGTACACTCAAAAGCCGGTCCGAAAAATGAACTCGGCAGCGGAACCCTGCTCTCCTGCGATAAATGTCACGGTGCGGTATCTCATCGGCTTTTGCCGGTCAAGGACCCGGGCTCCCCTTTGTTTATCGACAACCAGGTTAAAGTCTGCGGCTCGTGCCACGAAAAGGATTATGAAACATACAAAAAGAATGCGCATGG
>JBEKSO010000299.1:0-5659 GCA_049516935.1 Thermoguttaceae bacterium | reverse complement strand
CTTCATCCGGTTCGTCGTACAAGTCGCTGATTAGCACGATCAGGCAGCGGCGTTTGAAACGGTTCGCCAGGCGGTGCAGCGTTTCGGCGATATCGGTGTCGCCGCCGGGCTTGATCGCCTCCAGCCAGCGCATCATGTCGTTGAAATGCCGCGGCGAACTGCGGGCGGGCATGTCGAGCCGCACCGCCGTGTCGAACGACGTCAATCCCACCGAATCCTGCTGCCGCGTCATCAAGTACGACAAAATGGCAGTCAAATACGATCCGTATTCCAGTTTGCTCAACCGCTCACCGTGGCTGTAGCCCATCGATCCGCTGGTATCCAGCAAAATTTGCACGCGCATGTTCGTCTCTTCTTCGTATTGCTTGATGTAGAGACGATCGGTTCGGGCGAACATGCGATAATCGAGATGCCTGGGATCGTCGCCCGAGGTGTATTCCCGGTGCTCGGCGAATTCCACGCTGAATCCCTTGTAGGGACTGGAATGCAACCCGCTGATAGCCCCCTCGACCACTCCGCGGGCCACCACCGCCAGGTTTTTCACCCGGGCCAAAGCCGTAGGTTCAAGATATCTATAACCGGTCTTGTGAGGCATTTTGATTAAAACAAATGTGTAATAAGGAAAAAGGGGGGAAAAAGGGAAATTATTTATTAAGTTCAACTTTTCGAGCGTCTAATTGGAAATCTGCGAAATTTACAAGTAGACCAATTGATTTTTTAACTGCTTTCAAATATGAACGTACTTGGGCATAGTGTTTCTTATGCAATTCTTCCACAGTCTTTAGTTCAATAACAAGTTCATTTTCAACAAATAAATCCAATCGATGCGTACCGACAATTTCTCCTTTGTAGTATAAAGTAATTTCCTTTTCCGATTCAAATAAGATCCCTCTGTTCTGGAATTCAATTGCAACCGCACTGTGATAAATACTTTCCAAAAACCCCGGTCCCAGTTCTTTATGAACATCAATCATACACCCAATCACATTATAAATCAGTTTATCAACCATTTTTGTTTTTTCCCTTTTTCCCCCTTTCCCCTTTTCCCTCTTTACACATTGGAAGTTTTCTTTTTTTATCGGAGTTGATATTTTCTTCTCATCACCCATTCCACCGATAAAACGCCCACGAAAAAAGCCCAAAACAAGGGAGGAGAATAAAGCGGGCGTTCCACGTATTCGCTGCGCTTCCGCTTTGACCGATCGAGTTGGCTTAAAAGCAGGTCGGCCGTTGTAATGTGGAAGTATCGGCCTTTCGAGTCGGCGGCGATGCGGGCCAGCATTTTCTCGTCCAGATCGAGTTTTTCGAATTCCAGGTCCGGGCGCCCGACTTCAAAGGCGATTTTCCCGCTGGAAAAAGTCGACTCGCCCAATCGCGCCTCGACCGTGAATTGATAATTGCCCGCCGCCTTGGGATCGAACGTGCCGCCGTAATGCCCGGCCGGACCAGCCTGGGGCGAAAGGGCAACCTGGTCCGACTGCCCGGCGGGATTTTGCATCTTCACCGTTACCTTGGCGTCGTTGGCGCCTTGCCCGTCCTTGTCGCGGACCGTGGCCGAAATCCGCACCGCTTCCTCGGGTTCGTAATATCCCTTATCCAGGCTGACGTCCACTCCGGACTTGGCCTCCACCGCCTCGCTCCGCCCGGCCAGCCAGCGCACCGTCTGACCCCAGAATCGCAAAAAAGGCGATTCCTGATCCATTGCCCTGGGCCCTTGCTGCCATTTCCGCGTGGTATCGCCGGTGAAAACGGCGCTGCGGCCCTTGTCGACCGGTTGCACGGCCAATATCGGCATCGCGCCTGATTCGCCCGAAACTGCGGCCAAAAGCGATGCCCCCGGGCGCGGTCCTTGTACTCGCGTGCAGCCGTCCAGAAGCGGCAGCCCGGCAAGTTTCGCTTTGCCCTGCCGGGTTGGGAAAAAGTCCGCAATGTTGGCAAAGATCGGGTGGCGCGCACCCTCGGGCGTGAGCACCGGCAAAAAAGGCTCGGTAATCTGCCCGATATCGCGGCCGCCCAGCGCGACTGGTAAAATCCGCCCCAGCGGCGCATCGGCGTATCCGCCCGGCCCCAGGCTGTGATACCCGCCCAGCATGATCAGGCCCGCCCCTTCGCGCACGCGCCGGGCGAATAATTCCTGTTGTTGAGGTTTGATATATGTGCTGTCGATGTCGCCGATCATAAACACGTCGAATTTGTTGATAGTTTCGGCATCGTTGGGAATGACGTCGATTTTCAGGTCGTTCATGTTCGTTCGCTTTAAAAACACATTCGGCCGGGTTTGCACCAGAGAGTAGAACTCCACGTCGGGATCCTTGGCCAAAAAACGATCGACCAGGGCCCCGTATTCGCTGCGCAAGGTGCCTTCGATGTATAGGACGCGAATGCCCGGCTCGACCACCAAAGTCATGCCCGACCGCTGGTTGTTCTGCGTGATTTTTTCTTCGGCGACCGGCGGTACTTTTACTGTATAAACATGCCGGCCTTTGTTTGTGGGGCGAAAATCAAAGGAAATTTGCTGGGGATTGTCTCCGCCTTGAATGGCGAGTTCCTTTTCGGCGATTTTCTGCCCGTCCTCCTCCAACTCCACCTGGACTACCCGGCCGGCCAGGCCGATGCCTTCGATCGAGCCGGTAATCCTGGCCTTATTGTTGAGAAATAACCGGTCCGGGCAATCGACGCCGGTCACCTGGATGTCGCGGTAAGAAACATTGTTCCGCAGGCTGGCCCCCACGCCCACGCAATGCACTATCGAGCCCAGTTTGCCGGCCACGTCGAGGGGGCTGCGGGCCGAATTGTGGATGCCGTCGGAAAACATTATCACGGCCTCGAGGTCGCGCTTCGAGGCAAGCTGCGCGCCTGCCTCCAACGCCCGGCTAAGCGACGTAGCCTTGCCGTCCGCGGCCATGGAGTCCAGATCTTTGACGTCTTTCATAAGTTGAGCGGTTTCGTCGAAGGCAATTAAATGCAAATCGAAATTATTTTTCAACTTGGCCCACCATTTTTCGATCTGCTGCCGGGCCTGGTCGAAACGCGTCACGCCCGTGGCGTCGTCGGCTATGCTCATCGATGCCGAACGGTCCAGCAAAAACACCAGCGCAGGCCGCTTCGACAGTTCCTTCTGATAGCTGTAGATCGGGCGGAATATGAGCAGCACCACCAGCACGATAGCCGCCGCGCGCAGGGCGAAAAGCATCAACCACTGTCTGTGTTTGAGCATTACAAACGCGCGGCGATAAAAAATCCCCGTCAAGAGAATCGCCGCGGCGGCGACCGCCAGCATGGTCGTAATGCCGGAACCTTGCTCTAGGGAAAAGTTGATCATCTATTTTCTATCCATTTAGCCCCCGGTGAATACACCGGGGGTTTGAGTTGCGCTGCCAATTTATTAAACCCTTGGCAATTCCACCCTGGCCCCCGGTGTGTTCACCAGGGGCTAAATAATTTATTTACCCGATTTATTTTTTCCTTTAGCTTCATACCAAGCGGCTTTTTGTTTTCCCTCCTCGAAGGCCTCTTTCCCCAGTTTAATCGATTTTATATAAACCAGGGAATGTAAATCTTCGCCGATTTCTCCCTTGTTTCGTTTGTTGAGGATAAATTGCTCCACTTTTATTTCACGCCGGGATGCGCCGGATTTGACGGGATTATCATCGATTGGCTGAACATAAAAGATTTCCGACAGGCCGCCGCTTATGCTCCGGCCGTCGTTAAGCCTGATTGTGTGCTCGTACTCACGGACAGGATATGATCGCCCCGTGTACATTTTTTCGTCTTTTGCCAATTCCTTGAATTTCCACTCTTTTTCCAACCATTCTTTTTTGATTGTGCAATCGATTTGTTTCACGGCGCTAAGTGGAACTTCCCGTTGCCGCTCGGATTGCTCGTCGGCGATCTTCAAGCGTTTATCTCGAGTAAGATAGATTTGTCCCGGGTGGATCGAGCCGTCCGAAAGTTCAATATAACCCGGCACGGCGTCTTCGCGCCGTTCAGACGAACTTGCAAAAGGATAAACCGCCGGCGGTTCGGCCGCAACCGTTTGAAAACCCACCCAAATTGCAGCCATCGCCGCAACAAAAGTGGACAAATACCAGCGCAGGCTAGCTGAATTTCCAATCATAACGAGAAATCTCCATGCCTTAATTAATATTCCAAATCACCGTTGAATGCCAGAAGATACATCCAGGAATGATAACAATTTCTATATAAGTATGACAATTTCGCTTCTTCTCCTTCCAGGGGATTTGCCGGAATTATGTAAATCGCCGATTTTTTATTGGCGGCAATACGGCGCGAACGCGGATGCGAGACCTGGATGCGGAGATATCAACGATTGCCTTTCCAATAGCGATCAATTATTTTTTTAATCATCGCTAACGGACAATCATAAACATCCGCTATGCGAATCTCCGCTCCGGACACCTTTAATAAAAGATCTCCGCCGCCTCGTTTCTTGCCTATCGATACGTCCGAGAATTTGGGCTTATTTGTGACATTTGCATTTTTTAGTTCATCCCAACGTAAAAAGCCTTTTAGATCCTCTTGGATTAAAGCAATGCCTGAAGGACTGATGATCAAACTCGCATTTTGCAGAGTAGATTTCATGTCATTAGAACGCCGCTCTTTTGAAACAAGGATAATCCATGAAAGCAATCCAAATAGAATCAAAAAAACTCCGGCGAATATCCATGGCATATATTCGAATTGTTGCTTGCCGACGGGATGCAGTGCGGCCAGTAATATCCAAATCAGTCCGCAAAGCATCATTAAGCCGGAACAGGCCTGGCCGCGGCGCGTGGATGGGCCAAAACCCAGGAAATTCCTCGCCACAAACGTATACACATGATCGGATCCGAAGATAGTCTCTTCGTTTTTCAGATGAGCCGTCAATTCCCCGGCCACCCTGCGTGAGCCGCTTTTGGGAAGTTTTGCCCATAATGCCCGATATAATTCCTTTACTGGAGGATCGAGCGAGGCGGGAATTTCCAACACTCCGCGTTTATGCGTCACAATTAGCGGACCTGCCTTCAATCCCGGATCATCCGGATCTTGCGTTTTCCCGGCCAGGGTTAAATTCTGCATGTCCTCATAGGCTATCTCCCTGGGGAAACGATCCAATCGCAACCTATCATCGGTCAGTTCGCCGCGAAAGTCGGCCGGCCGAAAAAAACATAAACCCGTTGCCAGCAACCACGGCGCTAAGGAAAGATATATCAGATGCATATTCCCCAAGATCAAACCGGCAACTAGCGACGTAAGCCCCAAAATACCCCAAAACGCGGCCCCTATCGAAAACCGTCGAATCGATTCTATCGGAATTGTGTTATCCATTGCCGTGGTCAGAAATATCCGTTAAGGATCATGATTATAAAGTTGTGTAGAAAATGCATGGCCACAGGCAGAATTATTCCGCCGCTTAGCATCCGGGCGTAACCCAACCCCAGGCCCAAAACGAAAAGCGCTGGCATGCTCAAGGGCACTCCGATATGTGATAAGGCAAACATCAGGGAAGTTATCCAAACCGCGGTTTGCGCTCCGGTCGCCGACCGCAGTGCGCCGAATGCAAGGCCGCGAAAAAACAACTCCTCCACGATTGCCGGTTGAAAACAAATTGCCGCCAGCCACCACCCGAGATATGTCCTGTCATGAGCATAAACTTCAT
>JBEKSO010000298.1:0-5674 GCA_049516935.1 Thermoguttaceae bacterium | reverse complement strand
CGCCGATCTAAGCCGACAGGTCGGCGAGCTTCGCATCACGTTTAGTGAACTCCGCGGTCTGCGGGTTAGTACTTTTGACGACACTCATCGCGACCAGGTGCCATTTCGGGTGCGAATCTGCCGCGATAAGTTCCGCGATAAATTAAATGAAGTCAAGGAGACTCTCGCCCGATATCGCGACCAACTGGAGCACGAGCAGCAAGCCGAAATGCGCATGGCCGACATACAACTCGAACGCCTGACGGCCGGAAACATCGCACTTGCCTTGGCTAAGGTAAATGAAGCCAACCGCGATGAGGACTGGATGTTCGACGAAGTCAAAGTCGACTGGCTCGACGTCGAGTTGGAAAACCTCCAAACTCTTGCGGTCGAGTTACCAAGCCATCTGCACAAAAAACTGTATGGTTTTGCCGACGAGGTTCGCGGTCAATACCGCATGTTGATCAACGGCACCTGGGCCGTAACAATCGTGGCCTTGCTGCTTTTCGCCGTATTTATGCGTTTGTTTTATCGTTGGATTTTTCAGCCGCTGCGGGTTCTCGTGGCCGGATCGCGGCGCGTGGCGGGCGGGGACTTCGATTATCGCATTTATCTGGCCACCAACGACGAGATGTCCGAACTGGCCGAGGCCATGAACGGCATGACCGCCCGATTCCAGGCCATCCGCGACGACCTGGATCGCCAGGTGCGGGAGCGGACCAGGCAAGTGGTGCGTGCGGAGCAGATGGCCAGCGTGGGGTTTTTGGCAGCCGGCGTGGCTCACGAAATCAACAATCCATTAGCCTCTATTGCACTATGCGCCGAATCGCTGGAAAACCGGATGAGTGACGTTTTAAACCCGGGCAACGAACAGCAGGCCGTTGTAGCCAATTATTTGCGGATGATCCAAACCGAGGCCTTCCGCTGCAAGGAGATAACGGAAAAACTCCTGGATTTTTCCCGCATCGGTCCGGTTAAGAGGCAAAATACCGACCTGGGCGAGCTGATCCAAGGTGTGATCGACATGGTCGGCCACATTGGCAAGTATCAGCGAAAGCATATTGAACTGATTCGCCGGGAAACGGTGGTGGCGTTCATAAGCGCGCAGGAGATCAAGCAGGTGGTGCTCAACCTGTTGACCAACGCCCTGGACAGCCTGGACGACGACGGCATGGTGCAAATTGAAATTACCGCAAAGGATGATTATGCCGAGATGACCGTGGTCGACAACGGTTGCGGCATGGAGGCCGACGTGCTCAGGCACATTTTCGAGCCGTTTTTCACGCGCCGCCGCGGCGGACAAGGGACCGGCTTAGGGTTGTCGATCAGTTACCGCATCGTTTCCGACCACGGCGGAAGCATCGAGGGTTTTAGCGCGGGCGCAGGCCGAGGCGCCACGTTCCGTGTACAATTGCCGATACATCAAGCACAGCAAGAATCACATAAGGAGACCGACCATCGCCGCCAAGCCGCTTAAAAAGTTGAAATTATTGTTTGCCGACGACGAAAAATCACTCCAGGAAGTGATGCGTTTGGAACTGCCCAGGATGGGACACGAAGTGACGGTCTGTCCCGACGGCATGACGGCCGCCGCCGCTCTGGAGCGGAATACATACGATTGCATCCTGGTCGATCTGGACATGCCGGGCCTGAAGGGAATGGAGGTGATCGCCCGGGCGAAACAACTTTCGCCCGACACCGAGGCCGTAATCCTTACCGGCAAATCGTCGCTGGAAAGCGCCATCGCCGCGCTTAAGCAGGGCGTGTTCGATTATCTGACAAAGCCCTGCAAGCTGATCGATCTTCAGGCCGTGCTCTTGCGCGTGGCCGAAAAACGCGAATTGACCAACAAATACCGGGTACTAAAGCAGCGCCTTAAACGGCTGGAAGGATCGTCCGATCTGATCGGCGATTCGGAAAAAATGCGAGAAGTCGGCCGGCTGATCGCCAAAGTCGCGCCGACCAACTCTACAGTGCTGATTCTGGGCGAGACGGGCACGGGCAAGGAACTGGTCGCCCGGGCTGTGCACGACCGGAGTCTGCGCGCGGATATGTCCTTTGTTCCTGTTAATTGCGGGGCCCTACCGGAGAATTTGATCGAAAGCGAACTGTTCGGTCACCGCAAAGGGGCCTTTACCGGAGCCGACGAGAATCGCAACGGACTTATCGAGTTGGCCGACGGGGGCACGATGTTTCTGGATGAGATCGGCGAATTGCCCAAGTCGCTGCAGGCCAAACTGCTGCGATTCCTGGAAAGCGGGGAAATCCGCCGCGTGGGCGACAACGAGTCGTTCACCTGCGACGTGCGGGTGGTCTTGGCCACCAACCGGCATCTGGACGAAATGGTGGCGGCAGGCGAGTTCCGCGAAGATCTTTGGTATCGCATCAATACATTTGAAATACAACTGCCGCCGCTAAGAGAACATATCGAGGACGTGCCGCTTTTGGCCCGGCACCTGGCCGCGCGTTTTGGGGCAAGGATTGCCGCCGATGACAAAGTATTTACGTCCGAGGCGTTGGAGGCCCTATGCCGGCACTCATGGCCGGGCAACGTCCGCGAACTGGCCAACGTGATCGAACACGCCATGATTTTGTGCGAGAGTTTGCCCATCGACGTGGAGCACCTGCCGCACCGTTTCGTCTCCTCTTGCATGTCGGTGCCGATGAACCGTCCGGCCAGCGGCCAAAGTGGGAATCTCCGCGAGATGGAAATTCAAGCCATCCATGAAGCCTTGGCCCGGCACAATGGCAACAAGCCCAAAGCCGCCGAAGAACTGGGGATCAGCCTGAAAACGCTGTACAACAAACTGAATCAGTCATCTGCGATGAGCAAGACGGCTTAATGGATTTTCATCCTATTAGAACAGAGTTCCTAGATCACGATATCCGCTTACTACGCGAATTATCTCAATTCCTCCAGCCATGTGACGATAAAAAATTACATAATTACCGAAACTAAAGGAACGCAGATTCTCCGCCAAGTCTGATCGGACTTCTCCCAAATCAGGATTAGCCGTTAGCATCTGGAATCGTCGAAAAAATGCCGCGATTTGCCTGTCGGCTGCTAGAGGTTTATCGCGAGCAATGAAATGGCGAATATCGGCTAAGTCGTATCTGGCTTACTTGGAAATTCGATAACGGTTCATGAATCCTTGCCCCTGCCGGTATAGCGGGACTCCTCCAACGCTTCGATGTCCGTTACAAACTGGGCAAGAGATGTGTCGTCCTATTCGACATATTCGCCGCGATCAAGTTCTTCAATGCCTGATCGAACAGCGTGTCTAAGTTGTTCCTGGCGCTTCAAGGCGTGCAAGGCTTCGCCGACCACTTCCTTAGGATCGTGAAAAGATCCTGCGTGGATAAGTTCTTCTACAAAACTTTCCATATCGTCAGGGATGGAAACGTTCACGTGCATTCTCCTTGGTTATCCGTTTCCCCGATTATAATCCTCCGCAGGCAAAAAAACAAGATATATGCGGCGGGTATGCCGCCGGATATGGAATTACATCACCCCTTCTTTTCCCTCCGCCGATCGACTTCGCGGCTGACGACTTGTCCCAAGCGGTCGGCGGCTCGATTCACTGCGGCGATCAGATCCACGTCCATGTCTTCGACCTTGATGGTTTTGCCGCCTTTTATATTGACCAGGATTCGGCACTGTTTGTCGATGCCCCGGCGCGGTCCGTTCACGTCTTCCAAGTGCACCTGGACGCGAGTGATCCACGAGTTGAACTGTTCCAGGGCGAAATTCATCCGTCGCTCGACGTGCGACTGAGTCTCTTCATCTAGACGGAGATTTTGACTGCGAATCTCGACTTCCATAAAAAACCTCCTTAGTACATCTCATAAAAATAAACGACTTCCCACGAGCCATGGCTGCCAGCGGACGCGATAAGGGCCCCCCTGCCCTATCGCCGAAGCGGGTTTTTTCACGGGTAAGAAGCCCGTGCCACCCCACGTTATCATGAGCTTCATCTTCATTTTGACCGGCTCTAAGAACTGTATCGTCTTGAGGGCATTCTTTATCTCCCTTCACAACTATATAAGCGATAACAGTGTGGGGCAATCTTATAGCTGATTGAATTTGGATTATTGACTTAATCGCATACCCCTATTGCAGATAGTGCGGTTTATAGGAATTTAAATCCGCGGAGCGTCTCTTTGCCGAAGCTCATTTACCCCCCTATAAAGAGGTAGTTTTTTCAGGTCCAATAATAATCTCTTGTAGTTGTTCTCTAATACAATTTTAACAAATTATAGTTAACATGCCATGGTTGATCATAAGCTAAACTAATGATAAGATAACATTATGAACATCGAAACGCTCCGCATTTTTTTGGACGTGGTTCAACAGCAGAGCTTTTCCCGCGGTGCAACGGCCAACGAAGTGAGCCAATCGGCGGCCACGCAATCGGTGCATCGCTTGGAATGCTATTTTGGGGTGCAACTGGTCGACCGTTCAAAGCGTCCATTCGTGCTGACTCCGGAAGGTCAGGCTTGTTTCGAGGGATTTCGCGAGGTCTTGGAATTATACGATTCGGTTGAATCCCGGGTTCGCTCGCTGCGCATGGAAATCGGGGGCCTGGTGCGGGTGGCGGCGATTTATTCGGTGGGGCTGCACGACATGAGCCGCTGCATGCAGGAATTCATGCGCAGCCATCCCAAGGCCAAGGTCCGCCTGGAATATCAGCATCCGAACAAAGTATATTCGGCCGTGCTCAACGCCGAGGTGGACTTGGGCATAGTTTCCTATCCCGTTGCATCGCCCGATTTGAATGTAATCCCCCTGCGATCGGAAAAGATGGTCGTGGTATGTCCGCCGCAGCATCCATTGACGCGCCATAAAGCCGTTACCGCCGAGCACCTTCAAGGCGAGGATTTCATAGGTTTCGACCGCGACTTGAGCATTCGTAAGGAGATCGAACGCCAGTTTCGGCAGCGCGGGGTAAGCGTGCGGGTAGTCATGGAATTCGACAATATCGAAACCATCAAGCAGGCGGTGCAAATCGGGGCGGGCATCAGCATTTTGCCGGAACCGACGGTGCGGGCGGAAACCAAGGCCGGCTCGCTGGCTGCAATCCGCCTGATTGCGCCCGAATTGCGGCGCCCCATCGGAATCATCCACCGCCAGCGCAAGGTTTTCACTCCCACCGTGGGTAAGTTCGTGGAGTTGCTCCAGCAGTCGCAGAAAAACATCGCGGAGGAACCATGATGCGCGAGGCCGAAGTGCCCGTCACATTCCTGCCCGCCGGAAGAACGGTGTACGTGCTGGCGGGAACTCGACTCATCGAGGCGGCCGCCGAGGCCGGCATAATTCTCGATTCGCCTTGCGGCGGCGAAGGGATTTGCGGCAAATGCCGGGTGCGCCTGGAAAACACGTCCCTCGAACCCGGTCGAGTTGAAAAAATATTTTTTCTTCCGGTCGAAATCGGCCTGGGATTCCGGCTGGCGTGCCAGACCGAAGTTCGCCAAGCGATGACTGTCTTCATTCCGGAAACCTCGCTTGTGGCAGCGAAGCATCAGATACTCGTGGGCATAGCAAAAACGGCCGTGACGGCGGAAGATCGGCCCATCGAATCTGAACGAAGCTTAGCCGCGGCCGGGCAATTTGCCGTGTCTTTCGATATCGGCACAACTACCCTGGCGGCAATGTTGCTCGATCCGAATACGACTAACGAACGGGCGGTTGTGTCGC
>JBEKSO010000297.1:0-5701 GCA_049516935.1 Thermoguttaceae bacterium | reverse complement strand
CGTTGGCCATGGCCAATCCCGACAGCAACCTCATGATCCGCGACGTTGCCAGCGTGCATACCGGGACGGCGTCGGGGGAAATCGATCGCAGTTCCATGCAGCGCTATCTGAGCATTACGGCAAATATCGAAGGTGACGATCTGGGCCGGGCGACAACCCGCATTGAACAAGCCATCCAAGCCGCCGGCCAACCGCCGCGCGGAGTGCATGTAAGCGTCCGCGGCCAGATTACACCCATGACCGAGATGTTCCATTCCCTGGCCGTCGGCCTGGCTTTGGCGGTGATTGTGATTCTCGTGTTGTTGACCGGCTTCTTCCAGTCGTTCCGGCTGGGGCTGATCTCGATCGGCGCCGTGCCGGGCGTGGTCTGCGGCGTGGCCGTCATTCTGCTGTATACGGGAACTACGCTGAACATCGAGTCTTTCATGGGCTCGATCATGTGTATCGGCGTCTCGGTTTCGAACTCTGTGCTGCTAACGGCCTTCATGGACGACCACTGGAAGGCCGGGGCATCGGTTCGCCGAGCGGCCGTTGAAGGGGCCCGAGATCGGTTGCGGCCGATTCTGATGACCGCGGCAGCCATGGTGTTAGGCACCGTGCCCATGGCCATGGCCTTGGAAGAAGGCAGCGAAATGGCGGCGCCGCTGGGACGGGCCGTGATCGGCGGGCTCGTGGTTTCGACCTTCGCCACGCTTCTAATCCTACCGGCCATGTTCGCGCTGGTAATGGGCGACTCGAAAAAGATTTCACCCTCGATCGATCCCGACGATCCTTCCAGCACACATTTTGATACCGGCGAACATGCTGCCGAGGCCGTTCACGGAGGGCCTAAGCCTGTAGAAGACCCAATCTTATTTGACCAAAAACATATCAACGGAGACTATATTTAATGTGGAATTTATCCAGGATTAAGCTCGGAGCGGTACGCGAGCCGCGAATACCTTGGTCCATGGGCGGCGCCGGCGTGCTTGGGCTGGTTGTCCTTGCCATCTTGGTTTCAGGTTGCAGCGAAAATAAACCTGAAATGAATCGTGCCGCAAGCACAGATCCGACAGTTCGGATAGTCAAACCCCAGCGGCGGAACATCAACTACTCGGTCGAGCAGCCCGGTTTCGTCCAGGCATACGAGCAGACGTCGATTTTCTCGAAGGTGTCCGGTTTCATCAAGCAGTTCAACGTGGACATTGGTCAAGAGGTAAAAAAAGGCGATTTGTTGGCTGAGATTTTTGTCCCCGAGTTGGACGAGGATCACCAGCGGAAGATAGCCCAAGTCGAGTTGGATAAAAGTCAGGTGGATCAAGCACAGCAGTTGGTGAAGGTAGCGGAAAGCAACGTCCAGACGGCGATTGCGCAATTGAACGAAGCAAAAGCGAATGTCGGAAAGTCCGAGGCGGAAGTCATTCGCTGGGAGTCCGAGGCAAAGCGTCTCGCGCAAATGGTGCAGGAAAAAGTCGTCGACAAGGATATTCTCACCGAGACGCAAAGACAACTCGATTCGAGTAAAGCCGCGCGAGACGCCGCCTTAGCCGCTGTGGCCGCGCGGGAGGCAGATCGAGTTACCAGCGAGGCCAATCTGGGTAAGGCAAAGATCGACGTGGAAACACAAAAGGCAAAGGTCAAAGTATCCGAGGCGGACGAGCGCAAGGCGGCGGCTATGCTGGCATATACCCAAATAACGTCTCCTTACGACGGCGTTGTGACGGTACGCAATGCCAACACGGGCGACTACGTGCAGGCGGTTACCGGCGACAAGTCGTCGCAGAATCCATCGGCGATCTTCGTCGTAACTCGCACCGACATATTGCGGATTTTCCTGGACGTTCCCGAGGCCTATGCCCGCTACGTGCAAAAGGGGACCGAGGCCGTGGTCCGCGCCGAGGCCTTAAGCGGCCTGCAGATACCCGCCAAGGTGACCCGGACCTCCTGGGCGATACGCGAAAAAACCAGGACATTATGGACTGAAATCGATCTCTCGGCCAAAGAATACGACGGCCTGCGCCCGGGCATGTACGTCTATACAAAAGTGCTCGTCCAGCGCCCTGATGTTTTCGCATTACCCCAAAAGGCGCTAACAGTATTGGGTAATCAAACCTACTGTTTTCTCTTGCAAAACAACAAGGCCGTCAAGACCCCGACCGAGGTGGGCATTAGCGACGGAACCTGGGTCGAGGTCGATAAGATGAAGATCGGCGATCCCTGGATTAAGGTTACCGGCGATGAAGACGTCATCGTGGGCGACCTGAGCGAACTCACCGACGGCCAGACAGTTAAGGTGGCTCAGACAAACACTCGATAAGGCACATTTAGCCCCCGGTGATTACACCGGGGGGCGCTAGAATTGGAACTGCACCCTGGCGCCAAAGCCGCTGGTGTAGCCTGGAACCGTGCCGACGGGCAGGTCGTATCGATTATCGTAAGCCCAGTCGAACATGACATTTAGGTTGGTGTTCATGTACCAGTTCAGACCCAGAGAGATGCCGTCCATAGCCCCGCCCTGTATGCGGTTTAGCCCGCTGCCGCTGTTGAGGTTCACATACGAGTAGCGAGCGGCGATTTCCCAGGCGCCGAGGCCCCAGCACAGGTTGCCGCAATCATCCCGGACAATCCAGGCGTTTTCGAAAGGTCCCTGTTTGCCGAAGTATTCCCTGGCCAGAGTGCCAAGCCGCTTGTCGTATGCCCGGTTCTCGCCTGTCAACGTGTATGCCAGTTGGACGTATCCGCCGTTGAACATGTAATTTTGGGGCGAGGCAAGCGGCACAAAACCGGTCGCCGTGGAATTTTGCACCACGCCCACCGCATTGTTGATCCAGTTCCAGCCATACTCGGCCTGCACCGAAAACGGTCCCCGGATGTACAGGGATTCAAGGCCCATCAGGTATTCGTTGTCGGATGCGATTACACCGGTGTCGACCATCCGGTTGCTGTTGGCGTTCGGGATGATTTGAGCGTTGCCGGTTGGGGAGCCGGAGGGTACGTCGTCGCGCATTTCGGGCCGGGCCCGCAATTCGATTGTGTTGCCGGTGAAGGCCGCGCTGCCGATATTGGCCGTTCCGTCCCGCCATCCGCTCGATATGGCCAGGTGCAGCAAGTGCCGGCCTTCATCTTCATATATGGGCAGGCCCGTAAAACGGAGTTGCACGCCCGACTGGCCGTCGCCGAAAAAGGACCCGGTGGAGGCCGCTTGATCGGGACGAAAGACCGCGGCCGACCACGTCATGCGCTGCTCGAAGTAATTATTGCTGAACCAGAGGCCGGTGACAAAGTTCTGGTTCAGTTCGATGGCTTCAGAGTAGGACGACCTTTCCATGAAGGTCATGCAGCGGCTGGAAGCGGTCATGTCGCCTTCCAGTCCCATCGGATCTTTGACGTGACCGACTCGCACCGACCCGATCACGGGTATAAAGGTTTCACCCACCCAGAATTCGTCCAGCCCGGACGTGCTGAACTGATTGTTTTCCAAGGCAGGGATGAGCCTGTACTCGCCGGTACCCCAGAATGTGCCTTCGGCAAAGGGTCGGATGCGGCGGAAATATTCGCCGTCTTCCAACTCACCGATGCCGCCCAAAGCCACGCCGGTAGCAACTCCTTGCGCGTTGCCTGGCCTTGAACCCGGAGCGGCCCGCAGGGCCGGGGACTGGCTCCACCAGACATTGTCCCATTGCATCCAGGCGCCAAGGTGCATGGTGAAGTCCTTGTTCGGTGTTTCAAGCCATAGGAACAAACCGTCTTTGAAGTTGACCTTGACGCTCAGGTCGCTGCCGATCCGGTAGCATTCCGGCGTTTTTTTCACATCATCCGCCGGCTTTGCGGCGGCATTGCCTGGTGCCGGATAATCGGCGGTCGCAGTAATCTGCGGAGCCTGTTGCACGCTCCTCAGTTGGTCTTGGAGATTGGCAATCTGCTGTTGTGGTTCAAGCCGTGCTCGGATGTCGTCAAATGCCGGTGAATCGCCTCCTTGTGGAGTCTGTATCGGCGCGGCATATTGCCCGCAGGGCGCAGGCTGCATCCAGCCCTCCTGACCCCGGGCTGCAACACTCATGCTACAGGCAGCCATGAAAACTAACGCCCAGCCCAGATGTCGGCAAATGCGTTCGTGCATTTAAATCCCTCTAAATCAGGCGAAAGGAGGAGTGAACACTTGTCCGCAAAATCACGGTAATCATATTGTCCGGCATTCCCCCTACTGTCGATGCATTTGGCATGTCGGGAATACCTAGAATATGCTTCGGAACGAGTCCCCTACGGAGTTAAGTTAGGGACGCGTTAGTCTCTATTATTGTCGATGGGAGCGTTTGTAAAATCCAGTACAATCGTCATAGCCGTCATGTTTATCAGGGCCCGTCGCAAAAAATGAATCGCCAATGAAATCAAAGGGGCTTGATCTTTCTGGCAATAAGGGTTGTACCTGACGGTGTTGTGGCGATTAGTCTGATTAGTCTTTATCTATTGAAAGTATGGCCCTATGTGTGGATCGGATAAGCCTTTTGTTGCTGTTCTAACGAAGTTTTTTTATATACTAATTCGATAAAACCAATGGGAACAAACAATAAAACCAGTCCTGTTGGCTACACCACCATGGGGCCGTAGTTTTTCCAGCCAACCGTTATCGACACTAAAGTGTTTTCACGGAGGAGCATGATGTACGGGCCCATTCCTAGTTGGCGTACCAGCGTGTTTGTTTTAACGCTTATCGCGGTTGCATCAAATGTCCGGGGGCAAGACGACATTGGATTTGTGCCCGTTTATCCCCTCACCGACCAAGCGCCGGCCATCCAACCTGGCGGCAATCTACAACAACTTGCATACGCTGCACCGAAGGCCGATCAAAATACGCCTCCGGACTTTAGTGCTCTGCCGCCGGCCGAAGATCCTTCGAACTCGGATTTGGCCAAACGCGTTGCGGACCTGGAGAAAACGTTGGCGAAATACACTAAAGCCGCCGATGCGGCCAAGTCTCAACCGCCCACCAAGCCGCTGATCGCGCCCAGCGGCCGAATCCAATTCGACGCCGCGAATTTCAGCCAAAATCCCGCGAGCGTTTCACAGTTCAACAACACTCAAAATGCCGTGGGATTCCGCCGCGCTAGAATCGCGCTCTTGGGCGAATATGAAGTCTTCGACTATATCATCGAGATGGACTTTGCCAACCGCGGGATCAACTCCGCGGTCAACTCGAAGGACCAGTCCACAGGCTTCAAGGACGTGTACATCCAGGCGCGTGATCTGCCGTGGATCGGCAATGTCCGCGTCGGTCACTTCAAGGAGTGCTTCGGACTGGAACAACTGACCAGCGACAACTACACCACGTTCATGGAGCGGTCGGTGGACGACGAAGGAGCGTTCGTTCCCGGCCGAAATAACGGCATCATGACCTTCGATTGGTCCGAAAATCAGCGGGCCACCTGGGCCATCGGCGCATTCACGAATCAGACCGGATTCGATCAGCCGCCGCTGTTCGTATTCGATCATTGGGGGCTCGATTTGACGGCGCGTCTGACATTTCTTCCCTGGTACGACGAGGCCAGCGGAGGTCGCGGCCTTCTTCACACCGGCATCGACTACGCCTACCGCAGCGCCCCCAACCACATCGGCACCTTTGCCACTCGCCCCGAGTGCAACTTTGGCCCTTCGGTGGTGAATATGGCGGTCAGTGTGTCGTCGAGCGGTGTAACGACAAATAACACTCTTATCGACGTGAATG
>JBEKSO010000296.1:0-5740 GCA_049516935.1 Thermoguttaceae bacterium | reverse complement strand
CGGCCGAATTCAAGGCCGCGAATTTATTATCCGTGGCCGGTATGATCGTGCTGAAATACTGCCGCACAATGTCGCTGTGCTCCCGCACGGCCGAGTCCATGTCGGTGAAAATCACCCCCTGTTTCGACAACTCCGTCTTGAGCGAACCGTAAACCACCTCGCTTTCGTATTGGGCCTTCACCCCGGCAAGGAACTTTTTTTCGGCCTCGGGTATGCCCAGCTTATCGAAGGTGGATTTGATTTCCGCGGGCACCTCGTCCCAGGATTTCACCTGTCCCTCGGTGGGTTTCATATAATAATAGATATCGTCGAAGTTGATGGCGATGTTCCCGCCCCAATGCGGCATCGGTTTCGAATAAAATATCTCCAAGGCCTTCAGCCGGAATTCCCGCATCCACGCCGGCTCGCCCTTCATCTCTGATATTTCGACGACTACCTCGCGGCTCAAGCCCTTGCGGGCCTTGAAAACGTATTTCTCCTCGTTGCGAAAATCGTATTTATTGATCTCGCCGATCGGATCGACGACTGGATTGCGAATGTCTGTAGCCATGATGTTTATACCCGTTATCCGGCGGTCGTTGACCGCCGGCTGTTGTCTGTTTTCGCTTGTAGTTTCTGTTTTGAACTGTAAAGCCGCGATCATTGGTCGCGGATGCGACGTTACTTTGCGATTGCGGCTTGCAATGGCGCGCTTTTTTCCAGCATCGCCGCTTCATCCGCCGCGGCCTCGGGATGCGCGGCGCGTATGCGGTCGTAGCCTTGTTTGTGCAACTCGGCGGCCAATTCCGGCCCGCCAACCTCCACTATCCGGCCGCCCAAAAGCACGTGCGTAAAATCGGGCGGATTGTGCTCCAGTAGTTGCTCGTGATGCGTGATTATCAATATCCCCATGTCATGCCCGCCGATCTCGGCGATGCTTTGACTGGCCAGTCGCACGGCGTCCACGTCCAGGCCGGAGTCAGTCTCGTCGAGGATGGCGAATTTCGGGCGCAACACGGCCATTTGCAGGATTTCCGCACGTTTCATCTCCCCGCCCGAAAAACCCTCATTCACGTAACGCTTGGCGAATTCGGGATCGATCCTTAGTTCCCGCATCTTTTCGCTCAGTTCCTTGCGGAACTGCCGCATGGGAATCAAATCCTCGCCTTCCTTGCGCTCGGGGTGGCGGATGTTCGTGGCGGCGTGGCGGAGAAAATCGGCCATCCGCACGCCGGGAATCGACACCGGCCGCTGAAACGCCAGAAACAATCCGGCCCGGGCCCGCTCGTGCGGCTCCATCCCCAATACGTCCCGGCCGCTGAGTTCGATCCGTCCGCCGGTGACCTCATATCCGGGATGGCCCATTATGGCAAATCCCAAGGTGCTCTTGCCGGAACCGTTCGGCCCCATCAAGGCGTGAACCTCGCCCCGGCGGATCTCCATTGATACGCCCTTAAGGATCGGCTTTTCCCCCACGTTGACGTGCAGATCGACGATGGACAACGTTTCGGTCATAGTATAACCTTGTTCCCAGGCTCTGCCTGGAAACGTTCTTTTTATTGCGATTGGTTGCCTCGTTCCCACGCTCTGCCTGGGAACGTTATCTTTTTATTGCGATTTCACCTTCTGGTGGTTGAAAACAAGTTCCGTCTTCTCTTCTGTTTGTAAAAAACCCGACTGGTGCAGCATGGGCACTTCGTCTTCAACTTTTAGACCACGGCGGCCGGCCGCTCCGGCCGGCGCCTCATTTGCCGGAAGTTTGGCAATCCGATGCCCCTTGATCTTCTCCTGCAAGCGCATCAAGCCTTCCAGCAGCGATTCCGGGCGCGGTGGGCAACCTGGAATGTAAACATCCACGGGCACGATAAGATCAACGCCACGGACCACGTTATATCCGTGCTCAAAATACGGGCCTCCGCCGATGGCGCATGCACCCATGGCGATCACATACTTGGGCTCGGGCATTAAATCGTAGAGCCGGCGAATCCGGCTGGACATTTTATACGTGATCGTGCCCGCCACGATCATCAAGTCCGATTGCCGCGGACTGGCCCTGAACGCCCCGGCGCCAAAACGATCAAGGTCGAATCTCCCCGCCCCGGCCGACATCATCTCGATGGCACAACAGGCAATCCCGAAGGTCATCGGCCAAATGCTGCCTTGTTTAGCCCAATTCAGGGCCTGCTCCAGAGTCGTTGTGACTACGTTTTCCTCAACTCGTGCTTCAATCCAAGGTCGTGTCATTTAACTACCCACAGGGAAAAATGCCTATCTTACAAACTCCCCTCTCCTGGCACCAACGGGCACCGACACGCAGTGTTGGTCGGCATGGTCGGTTGATCCAGACAGGGCTAGGGTGAGGGGAATTTCGTCCAAACCGACTAGTATAACCACTTACTAGCCGACTTGGAACCGGCACTGCTCATCCCCCTCTTGGCGGCATTGAGTAAGTTTCACGTCCTGACCGACCAATTCCGAGATCATCATCCTTTCCATCGTGCACACGCTGTGGTCCTGCTCGGCCAACGCCTGGTAGGGACAAGCATGCGCGGTTAGGGAAGGATTAGCGGAAGTGTCGTCCACGGTGCTGGGAATCCTTCGCTGGGCCAATATCTCAGCCACCGAATGCAATCGCTCGGCCGGAGTATCACCCTGGATCTGACTGGCGTACCCGTTAGCCAAAGCCTGGGCTATCCGCCGCAGCATGTCCCGGCGTATGTCCGGATCTTCCAGTGAACGGACTTCCTTCCATAACACCATGGACAGGTCTGTAAAATTCGAGCCCGTCATGCGCATCCCCTTATCTGTTAACCAGTAACGATGCTTTGGCCGGCCGCGGCCGTTGCGTAACGCTTCGCGTTGGATGATTTCCCGGCTCATTAAGCGGGTTAGACGCTGCCGGACCGCGGTGGGCGTGACTTCCATGGCGTCGGCAAGCTCTGCTACGCTCAATGGCCCGGTTGTCCGCAACAAATCGAGAAATTCAGGATCGGTTGATGGAGATTGAATACTCATTTTTTTCTCCTTCTGTCATGTAATACACTGCCTCCATGACTAATTATTAACATATTTAACATATAAATCAAGAATAAATGTCATAAATATAGATAAATAAACGTTCAGACATCGTAACTAATTGATGTATATATAGTTATGGCTTTTGACAATAGATAAACTGGGGGCAATTCTGCAAATCTCGGCTAAGACAGTTTGGACAGTTTGAAAGAATCACCGTTTTCAGCATTTATGCACAACATTTATGGTCTTATACTGATTTCATCGCGTCCAATCCCTTATTCGGGAGGTTCTTATGAGTTGGTTGCCTCGCAAAACAATCGTTGTGCCTATCGATTTTTCTGATGATTCATTTGCAGCTTTGGATACGGCCCAAGAATTGGTCGATAACCCCGGACATTTGCACTTGATCCATGTATTGCCCAT
Source organism: Thermoguttaceae bacterium (assembly GCA_049516935.1). Classification (GTDB taxonomy): domain Bacteria; phylum Planctomycetota; class Planctomycetia; order Pirellulales; family Thermoguttaceae; genus JBEKIK01. Next base: position 2,320 of record JBEKSO010000296.1, on the reverse strand, counting down.
CATTACTCCAAACGACCCGGGCGTGATATGGGAAATGATCGACGACCAAAGCCGTGCCGTCCATGCCGAAGGTGCATTAAGAAAAAAACTTGCCCGGCAAACGGCCGATGGTGCCCAGGTCGCCATTCGCTTCGGCGACCCCGGTCATCAAATCGTCGACTATGCCCAAGAGGTCCGCGCCGATTTGATCGCCCTTTCCAGCCACGGCCAGACCGGGCTAACGCGCCTGCTGCTGGGTTCGGTGGCCGAAAAGGTCGTGCGCCTGGCCCGCTGCCCCGTGTTGGTCTTGAAAAAAGCGGCTAAAAGGTAGGGGAAAGCGGCCAGAACCCGGATAAACCGCCTGCGCTTTCGCTGGTGCCATGGCCACGCTTGCGCGGCCATGATTGCGGTTTTCTTGCACCTCCCACATGCCCACGACGAGCGTAGGCATGGCGCAGGGCGTATTGCTAGTCATACTTATATTGCTAAAATAAGGGGCGGCCGGATACGTATTCCGGCAAAGGTCCATAATGAAATTCCGGAGGGTATTACCATGCGATTAATCCTGCTTCCCATCATGATCTTAGGCTTCTTTGCCGTGTCGCTTCCACTCCCGGGGCAAGAGCCGCCCCGCGCCGTCGACGTCTCCGCCGCCGAGAACGTGAAACCCGCCCTGCCGGATATTCCTGACCACACGTTTAACCTTGCCGATTTTGGCGCAGTAGGCGACGGCAAGACGCTCAACACTAAAGCCTTCGCCAAAGCCGTCGCCGCCGTCAATGAAGCAGGCGGCGGAAAACTCGTCGTCCCCAAGGGCGTCTTCCTCACTGGGCCGTTTACGCTCTGTTCCAAGCTTGACCTTCATCTCGACGCCGGTGCCGTCATCAAAGCCCCCGAGACCTTTGATGAACTCGGCCTGCCCGATCCGTCCACCTTCAAGACCCAGGCCGAGGCCAACGCCAAATATCGCGTCCCGAAGCCGCTGATCTCCGGCAGCAAACTCCACGACGTGGCGCTGACCGGCCCCGGCACGATCGACGGCAGCGGCCAGCATTGGTGGGAGTGGTCGGAGCACGCCGCGAGGACCCAGCCCGGCCGCATCGTTTATAGCCGCCCGAACCTCGTCGCCATCAACGGCTGCGACCGCCTCTTGGTCTCCGATATCACGCTGACTAATTCCTCGAAGTTTCACCTCGTGCCCAAACGCGTGAACGACCTTACCATCGAGCGCGTTAAAATCCGCGCACCGTCGAATGCGCCGAACACCGACGCCATCGACCCCGGCCCCGGCAACAATTTCTGGATTCACGACTGCGACATCGACACGGGCGATGACGATATCGTGATCAAATCGGGCGGCACGAACATCCTCATCGAAAACAACACCATCAAGCACGGACACGGCATCTCCATCGGTTCCGAGACCACCGACGGAGTGAACAACATGCTTGTCCGTCACTGCACCTTCGACGGCGCCGACAACGGCATCCGCATCAAATCCATGCGCGGGGTCGGCGGCCTTGTCGAAAATGTCCGCTACACCGACATCACCATGAAGAACGTAACCAACGCCATCGTCTTCCAACTCGACTACGTGGACAGCAACCGCCCCGATTACAACGGCGATGCAACGAAGATTCCTGTGATCCGCAACATCCTCCTGGATCACCTCACAATCGAAGGCTCGCGCAACGCCGGCATCATTCACGGCCTGCCCGACAGCCGTATCACCAACATCAAGTTGCAAGACGTCACGCTCACCGCCGACAAGGACTTCAACATCCGCGACGCCGAGGAACCCGTTTTCGAGCGCGTCACGCGCAATATCAAATCCGGCGACGCCCCCGCGAAAAGCCCCGGCGAGCACTGAGAACGCAGTAGGAACGGCGACACCCCGCCATCACCGTGGAAGACGGCGGGGAAATGGGCAAGGCTCACGGCGCGAATGAGACTGATATGCCCACAAACCGACTCTCGGAACTTTTTCCAGATGTTGATTTCTGAGATGAGAAAATAAGACTGCTGCCGCCATGGAATCAGCCCGCAATATGGTATGGCAAGATGACTGTCGGAAAATGAACCGATTGTGATGCGTCGGTGGGTTCCGCTATAATGGGATTGCCAATCGGCCGGACGCTTCACGAATTGGCTATCCAAGTCGCTGCCATAAGGTTTCTGCGTTATTGAACACCCGGTTGCCCATCATGAATAACCTCCCCGCCAAGGCGATACCTGCTGAGATCGTGTTGCATCCGTCGTGGTGGCACGCGCACGCCGGAATCACGTTCGACGAGGATTTTTTCTACCATCCGGCCAAACGCGTGGAGAGCGAACGACGCAT
>JBEKSO010000295.1:0-5750 GCA_049516935.1 Thermoguttaceae bacterium | reverse complement strand
GGCAAACAAGCCGGGCAAAACCGATTTTGCCGGGCTTAAAATCCCCGGCGCAGCCGTTACCTTCAACTACACGGTTGCTTTGTCAGACGAGGACGTCGCCCGCGCTAAAAAATCAATAGATGTCATCCGTACCTCGGCCCAGGAAGGGCTGAAGGATCAAGACCTTTCAAAGGAGCAACTCGATCTGGCCGCCGACATGCTCAACCAACTGTTCGACTTGGTGATAAAAACCATCGAACTGAAGAAAATCGATTACGGCATGTCCGTGATTTTAGAGCCCAATGCCTTGACCGTGGCCGCCGGCAGCATCGTGGCCGACGGAACGAAACTGGAAGACATACTGAAGAAACTCCTCACCGAGGCCGAGAAAGACGAACCCGATGCGGCGAAACTGGTGAAACTTAACGCGGAAACCTATAAAGGCGTCCGTTTTGATACGTTTTCCATGCCCGCCCCGGATCCGAATTTGGCCGCCCTGGTGGGCGATACGCTCGACGTTGTCCTGGGCATTGGCGACAAGCAGGTATTCATAGCGGCCGGGCGCGATGCCGTTAAAACCCTGAAAGAAGCCATCGACAAGTCGCAAAGCGAGGCCGGCAAGGAAGTCCCCGCGTGGCAAATTGTAATGTCGGGCTTGAAGATCGCCAAGTTCGTATCCGCGGTTGCCGACGACGAACAGGCCAAGGCCGTGGCCGATAAGATAGCGGCCAGTTTGGAACAATCCGGCGGCAAAGATCACCTGACCATCGTGACCGAGCCCATTCCCAACGGCGCACGCGTCAGAGTGGAATTGGAAGAAGGAATTTTAAAGGCCATGGGCGCAATACAGCCGGGCATGCCCATGGGTCAGTGATCGCCCTGGGCATCGACGCGCATTTTGGCGCCGATCGCCGGCCAATCAGTTGAACGAATATTTAGCCCCGAGTGAATACACCCGGGGCTTTGCATTTATTATGGTAATTTCCCGCAATCCCCGCCGTGCATTCACGGCGGATGTTTATAAAATAGAAAAAAAGCGTAACAGACTATAGCCGGCGGCTAACAGCCGCCGGTGGAAATTCGCTTATATTCCGGCGGTCGTTGACCGCCGGCTATTAGGTGACTAAAGCGAATCGTGTGAGTTCAGTTGGATTCTGAACCCTGAACCCTGAACCCTGAATCCTTTACCCCAAAGTGAAACAGTGCAGAAAGACCCAGGCCGGTGAAATACACGATGCCCGCAGACCAAACCACGTCGCTGGCAAAGTGCGAGCCGGCTACGATGCGGGCCAGACCCATGATCGTTCCGCCCGTCAGGCCAAGGAGGAAAAACGCCGCAGCCAGGCGGGACCGCCTGCGATAGAACAAGAACCCCGGGGCCATCAGGTAAAATCCCATCGAGGCGTGGCCCGAGGGAAACGACGCCCCGTCGCTGATCCCTATATCGCCGACCGGCAGGAACGGCTGTTGGCCGCGGAAGTCGATCGTGTCGTTCGGGCGCGGCCGCCCCCAATATGGTTTGAATATGCCGTTTATCAGCAAACCCGGCCCGAGCGCCAGCATTAGGACCAAGAACAATCCGGCGTCGCGGCTGGGTTTTAGTTTTGACCAAAACAGACTAATCAAGACGACCAGTAATCCGCCCCCGCCCATAATCAAAGCCGGATAAACGCCAAAGTCGTTCAGCAATTTCCAAGGTTGGGCGCTTCTTAAGGGCCAATGCGAATTTGATTTCAGATACGAACCGCCGCTTATGTAAAACGGCCGGGAAAGCTGCAAATCCACATCGGTGACCCAAAAAATTACCGTCGCCGAAACCAAAAGCGCCAGCGGCATCCACACACACGGGGTTTTAATTACATACTTGAATTTTCCGCATAGGAAATTGAACACTCTGTTCAGTCCGTCTGCCGGCCCGGCTGCGGAGGTTGAAATAGCAGTGTTCTGTTGGTCGGCGGAAATTTTGCAGGATTGGAGCGTCATGAAAGTTAGGGTTTCCGATAATCGGTTTTTAGCCCCCCAGCCTAAAGCCTCCAGCCTCTAGCCTTTGACAGGCGGTATTTTTATCGGCAAAACGGTTTTAAAGCCAGACCGATTTATAAGAGCGATTACCGCGCAATTTCCCCAAATTCTTTATATTCGAATAAGGGTCTCAGAGATGCCTGATTCCCCATATTTTCCTCCAGGCTTGATATTCCTTGGGAAATTGTCTATATTGGTACTTATCCCTCATTTTTACCCCCACTAATCAATCTAAGAGGCAGCGGCCTTAGCGTCCGAAAAGCGAAAGCGATTTTTCGGAATTGATCGAGGGGCCGGAAACCGGATCGGCCGGGTTGTCGATACCTGTCAGTCCGATTCGCCTTCAGGCCTTACCGAAAAACTCAAAAGCCACTTTGGACGTCTTCTTTCCCGTTGCCTGGTCCGCCGTCGAAATTGCCTCCGCATTTTCCCGTTCGGTCCGGGGCGGTTCCGGCAAGATGCAATTTACAATTTACGATCTTACTCAAGGGGTAAAATAAAATGTCGCGGAAAAACCTATTTTGGAGTGTGGTGGCACTGGCTGTAATTGTTTTAGGCCCGCAGGCGACAAAAGCGGCAACCATAACTTGGACCGGGACTACCGGCGATTGGTCCGATTCATCAAATTGGGGCGGAACCCTGCCGACTTCCAGCGATGACGCCTATATAAATGGCGAAACCGCGAACGTAACCCATACTGGTGAAACCTGTGGTTATCTATATCTGGAAAAATCAGGAACAGGTCAGTCGGGAACTGTTAACATGGCCAGCGGAGCCATCACATGGGATCATGGCGAGTATGTTGGTTACTCGGGAGTAGGCGCATTTATACAATCAGGAGGAACCAATCAATGGAGCGGGAAAATTGGCGGTCTCAGCGGCACTCTTTATATTGGTTATAATCCCGGTTCCAGCGGAACTTATACATTAAGCGGCAGTGGAGTTTTATCGGCATTTGCCGAATACATAGGGCATAGCGGCAGCTCCGGACTATTCCAGCAAAATAGCGGCACGAACACAATAAGTGATAAATTATATATAAGCCCAACTGGTCAATATAATTTGAGCACCGGAGTCCTGCAAATCAGTGGAACCGGGAGTGGATTGACAAATAATGGCATATTTGATTTCAAGAACGGCCCGGGAGTTTTGAATGTTGGATCCAATTGCGTGGTAAACTTGGCAATGCCGGGCAGTTCATTGCTCAATACGGGCTCGGCAACCTTGAATGTCGCAGCCGGTTCCCTGTTGATCGTGCCTTCTGATTTTAATACAACTACAACATTCGCACATTATAGCAATTCAGGTATGTTGCACGTAGCCGGAACGCCGTTGAATATAGATAGCGGTCAAACAATTTATGGATCAGGAAGTATTGCCGATCATATAACTTGCCAGGGGACAATCAAAGGGGGAGGGACTTTGACGAATGGATTGTCGATTGCCGGCACGGGATATGTATATGCTGTCGCTTTAATAAATGATGACACCAATTCGGGTATGGATAGTGGGAGCCTTTTATTAGATTACCAATATGTGGGCTATAAAGGCACCGGCATCTTCGATCAATCGGGAGGAAATAATTCTACACAAAGCGAGGGTGGGACTTTGAACCTATATCTTGGTTATAATCCTGGTTCAAACGGCACTTATAACCTGCGCGGGACTGGGAGTATGCGTGCTGCTTCCGAAACCATCGGTTATTCGGGCACGGGAACTTTCAATCAAACTGGAGGAACCAATACAATCTCTGGCTTGGAACTTGGGTATAACTCCGGATCAAATGGGACTTACAATTTAAATGGCGGAACACTAAACACAAGCAATATATCCATAGGAAGTGGAATAGGGCAATTCAACTTCGGGGGAGGAACGCTCCAATCTTATTATGGCGGGACTGTATCCATCCCTATAAACTTAACCGGGGAGAACGGTAACGCGAATATAAATGTCCTAAATTACCTGTATTATTTTACTGGAGTTTTATCTGGGCCGGGCGGACTAAATAAGTCGGGTTCAGGTACGTTAAGTCTAAATGCTAAAAATACTTATTCCGGACCTACTACAATCTCCTCCGGTTCGTTATCGCTTGGAAGCAATGCATCACTGGCTAGTCAGTTGATCAATGTCGCGGGCGGAGCGACGTTTAATGTTTCGACCGTTAGCGGCGGTTTCGATCTGCTTGCCAGTCAAACACTAAAAGGCTCCGGGAAGATTATCGGAAATCTTACGGTCCACGGCATACATGCCCCCGGCGATTCGCCCGGCATCGAAACGGTGCAGGGGAATTACAACGTGCTCGGGCAACTTGAAATCGAACTGGCCGGAACCGCGCCCGGGACGGGCTACGATCAAGTGCTCATCAGCGGGGCGGGCCCTTATAATGCCACTCTCGCCGGCACGCTGGCCCTGGATTGGACCGGATTGGGCGGCTCGTCCGACTCAACGTTGCTTTGGATCCTCGAGAACGACACGGCCGGAACCCTTTCGGGCGCGTTCGGCAATTACGCCAACGGTGATTTGCTGGGAAATTACGACGGCCGCAACTGGCTTATCTGGTACGGGGCCGACGCCGCGACCGGAAACCTCGCCGGCGGCAACGACGTCGTCATTGCAGCCGTGCCCGAGCCCGGCGTTATCTTTCTCTTGCTCTCGGCTGGCCTGGCTATCGGCGTAGGATTCTTCCGGCGCCATGATTTAAAACGCGGCTTTCGGCCATGACAAAAGCCCCCGGTGTAATCACCGGGGGCTAAATATCGGGATTCTTAATTTTTGTGCAAATAACGTCGTGGCGTAAATTGTAATTAAAAATAAGTCCACGGGTTGCAACCCGTGGGCTTAACGACATTCATTCAAATTTCAGACGCAGACTATTTGCGTTTGCCAGGCTGCTGAGCAGGGATTTGTTTGCTTCGAGACAGCCAATAGATTCCCAAGGGGACTCCCGCGAAGAAAAACGGGTTCAGCAATCCGGCGACCAAAATCACTTCCGCAGTGGGAGTGGTCCAGGAGTTTTCCGCGCTAACGATGCATCCCACCGCCGCGCTGGCGCAAAATGCCAATATGCCTACCCCGATGGCAACGATTCCGGCGATGTAGAACCAGGAAGCCGGCCGGGTATGGATGGCCGCTGTATATCCGAAGACCAGCAAACTTATCGCCACGAGCACCGTTCCAGGGAAGAAAAGCCACTTGGCTATGTTGGTGACTAATGTCTCGGAAGCGGCGATTTTTTTCTGCAGCTCTTCGCTCGGGGCGGCAATGTTCTTCTCGGCTGGCTCGCTCGTGCTGTCGGTTTTTTTCTCTGCCTCAGCGCTGGCGCCATCGGTTTTCTGCTCAGTCTTTGCGCTGGTAGCGATGATTTTTTTCACCGCCTCGTTCACGGGAAACGACACTAACCAGCCCGCTATGACCAAAAACATCCCTATGGCGACGAGCCACACGGAATATCGGGGAAATTCTATGGGCGGCCGGGCCTCTGCCGCTTCCGATCCGGCTTGTTCCTTCTCGACTTTAAACAACTCCATTAACACGTAAACTATGACTGCCAGCAGGAATGAAACGTAAATTTCGATATATAGGATTTTTATATCCATGGGCTTAACTCCTGTTTTTTTTAAAAAAACACCCCTTTTCTCCTTTTTTTCGCACCAGCTTATTTTATTTAATAATCGTCCGATTATCAACTGGAGCTTTGGACAATAAAAAGGCCTGGGGAAGCGTTATTTGAGGCGGGGATGATGTTTTCC
>JBEKSO010000294.1:0-5775 GCA_049516935.1 Thermoguttaceae bacterium | reverse complement strand
GGCTTCACGATAACTACATCAGCAGAAATTCGCTTAAGCACAGCCTCGGAAAAGTCTTTTTGTGCTTTCCAGCCGAGGTTGCCGCGGTCAATCAGTGCAATGCATACCCGGTTCCTGTCTTTTTCCTTATTGGCTTTGACTTCTACTGCAACATCAACCTGCCGGGCCGCGTCGGGTAATGCCGGCTTCGCAAGAGCGACACGGTTCTGGACAAGAGTGACTGCGATCTTTGGATCAATAGTGGGCTTGAACCGAATATAACCTATATAACTGCCATCGTTGCGCGATTCGGACTCGATTCGTATCATCTCTTCCACCCCGTTGATCTGCTGCTCAATCGGCGCGGCAACGGTATCAGCAACTACTTGTGCATTTGCCCCCGGATACGAATAAGTCACAACCACAACAGGTCCTTTTGCCCCTGATTGATAGCAACCCATTGAACAAAGGGTAAAAACAACGAACAAAAACATTGTGGAGCGCATAGGAAAACGCCTCTCAAAGGAATTGGTCAATAGAGTTTATTGTTTAATTGTAGTGAGTGGGCAATAAATTGCCCACCCCTCACTGTCCGCTGGCCACTATTTACGCCCCGAATTTGCCGAGTTTTTCGGCGTGGGCGAGGGCCAAGGGCATGAGATAGACGGCTTCGAATTGGCCCAATCCGCCCAGCAGGGCATTGCGTTCGCCAAAGGCCTGCTGGCCGTCGGGGCGGCAGGTGTCGGCCACAAGGAGCGTGGGCACGGGATGCCAACTGTGACTGGCCAGCCGGGCGGGCGTGCTGTGGTCGCCGGTGACTATGAGCACCTTGGGCTTTAGTTTCATCACCCGGGGCACAATGGCGTCGAAATGCTCGATCATTTTCACTTTTTCGGCGAAATTGCCGTCCTCGCCGCGGCTGTCGGTGTATTTGAAGTGGACGAAAAAGAAATCGTAATCGTTCCAGGCCTGTTCCAAAACGTCGATTTCCTCGGCCAGGGAATTGGGTTTGCCGACGATATCCATACCCACCAATTGTGCCAGGCCCTTGTACATCGGATAGACGGCGATGGCGGCCGGTCTTAGACCGTAGACTTCTTCGTAAGAGGGAATGTGCGGGGCGGCGGAAAAGCCGCGCATGGTCAATCCGTTGGCCTTTGGTTGGTCGATAAGAATTGCCCGGGCCTGGGCGATAAACTGGCGGGCAACGTCGGCGGTGCGTTGGCTTTGCAGGTCGGCGGCCACGGGATCGAGGGGAGGAACGCCGGTTTTTTGCGGATCGGTGTCGGCCACGTTTCCATTCAGGCCGTCGCCGCGGAAGATGACGCAAAAGCGGTGCTCCTTTACCGGCTCGACAAAGACCTCGGCCTTGGGAATTTTTACCTGGCGGAGTTTGATAGCCAAGGGCCCGCTCTCCTCGCTGGGGATTCGTCCTGCGCGGCGGTCGGTGATGTTGCCTTGTGCATCGAGGGTACAGAAGTTGCAGCGGACGGCGACGTCTTTCGGTCCTAGTTTGAAGCCCACGCCGGTGGCCTCCAGTGCGCCGCGGCCGATAAGAAATTTCACCGGATCGTAGCCGAAAAGTCCGAGGTGGCCAGGTCCGGAGCCCGGAGTTATGCCGTGGGCGATGGGGATGGACAGGCCTTGCACGCCTTGCCGTGCGAGGGCGTCGAGATTGGGGGTTTTCGCGGCTTCCAATTCGGTCGGCCCGCCGGGTTCGACCGGCAGTCCGCCCAGGCCGTCGGCCACGAGAAGCACGATTTTATTGTCGTTTTTGAGTTGTAATTGGCGGACAAGCGACTGAATATCCATTTTCGGGCTCCTTTTCTGGTTTCGCGCCAGACAAGTTTGTCTGGCCTTCTTCTATTATTGGCGCCGGATAAGAATGTCCGGCCTCCTTTTATTATTTTCGCAAGGGGATAGAATTTCCCATTAGTAACAAAAAGTTCCCGAAAGGCAAGACCATGAGCACAAACTCCATCCAACCGATTATGTATGATTATTCGGGATTGATCGCCTCGGATAAAGACCCGGCCTTTGCCCGGCAGACGGGTTTACTGGATGCGGATCTCAAAAGCTTGATACCCCGGTTGGAGGCCGTGCGGCGGGAAATGCTCTGGAACCTCAATCTTTACGGGAAAGGAGGACCAGTTCCGGCGGAAATGCAGCCCTTCGACGCCGGATTCTACTCGTTGCCCGAGCAATTACTGGACCAAGACCGGCAATTGCTGGACGAGATCATTGCCACTGCCGACCGTTTGGCCAAGGACGTGGATCGGGTGATAGTGCTGGGCATCGGCGGATCGTACATGGGGGCGCGGGCGTTGATGGAGGCCTGCTGCCATCCCTATCACAACGAGTTGTTGCGGAAGCGCCGCGGCGGCCGGCCAAGGATTTATTTTGAAGGCAATAACGTGGATAACGACGCCGTCGAAGGGCTTTTGGACCTGGTCGAGGGCGACGACGACTGGGGCATCGTAGTCATAAGCAAAAGCGGCGGCACTTTGGAACCGGCCGTGGCATTTCGCGTGTTCTTGGAAGCCTTGCGCAAATCGTGCAAAGGCGACGAGGAAAAAGTCCGCAGGCGGATAGTTCCGGTGACCGGCGAAAAAGGACGGCTCAGGGATCTGTCCGTAGCCTTGGGCTGCCCGGCGATCTTTCCCATTCCCGACGGCGTGGGCGGGCGATACTCGATTTTCACCGCCGTGGGTCTGTTGCCTGCCGCGATCATGGGTCTGGACGTGGTGCGACTGTTGGAAGGCGCAGCGGCGATGAACCAGCGCGCTCTGAACACCGCGCCCTTGGAAAGTCCGCCCTTGGCTTATGCCGGTATTTCGCACTTAATGGAAACTGTTCGCAGTGCCACGATCCGGGTCCTTTCCACGTGGGGAAAAGGATTGGAGGCCGTGGGATTGTGGTACGATCAGTTGCTTTCCGAAAGTCTGGGCAAGAACGGGCAGGGGGCCACGCCGCTGACCGTGGTCAACACCCGCGATTTGCACTCCCGGGGCCAGCAGCATCAAGAGGGCCGCCGCGACAAACTGATCACTAACCTGATCGTCGACAAGCCGCAGCGCCGGATAATTGCCCTGGAGAAATCTGAATTCGATCAAGACAAGCTAAACGAGTTGGCGGGCAAAAGCTTGCCGGACATCCTTGCCGCCGCCATCCAGGGCACGAACCAGGCATACGCCCAGGATTATCGCCGCACGGCCTCGATCCATCTGCCCCAATTGGATGAATACTCGCTTGGGCAGTTGTTCCAGATGCTTATGATCGCCACGGTTGCCGAAGGCCGGCTGATGGGCATAAATCCCTACGGCCAGCCAGGCGTGGAGGCCTACAAGAGAAATATGAACGCGATTTTAAGAGCAAAAGGATGAGGGATGAAGGATGAATTCGGAATGATGAATGTTGAATGATTAATTATGATCGTGGCAATGAAACCGCTTGTGGTTTTGCACCGGATATACTATGGGTGACCGACCACTGCGCACTGCCCACTGCCCACTGTCCACTACATGCTGAGAACCGACAACTGTGAGCTGAAAAAATGACAACCATGCCCGCTCGATCCGCAATATACCGGCTTTTGGCCATTGATATTGACGGCACGCTGGTCAACAGCCGCGACGAATTGACTCACGACACCCAAGAGGCGCTGATCCGGGCGGGCAGGGCGGGCATTCAGGTGGTGCTGGCCACGGGGCGCCGCTACAGCCGCACCCTGCACCTTGTCGAGCCGTTGGGCATCGACGTGCCGCTGATAACCGCCAGCGGAGCGCTGGTGAAAGATCCCAAGGATCACCGCACATTGCATAAAACGACCTTTGATCCGCAATTGTTGCGGCAGATATTAAAACTCATCGATCAAGGCGGATATGATCCTCTGCTATGCGCCGATACATTCGCGGAAGGTTTCGATTTCTTCCTCGCCAGGCAAAAGGTCAAGACCCCGGAATTGCAGGAATATCTGGATCTGAATCCGAATGACGGGCGGATATGGCCGAATCTGATAAACGACCCGCCGCCGGACGTGTTTTTGGTTTTTACAATGGGCAGCAAGGACCAGATGCTGATCATGGAGCAGATCCTGCACGGCACTTTGTCCGGGCGGATTTGCACTCACGTGCTGCGCAGCCCGCGTTACCGGGGATTCCTGGTGGAGATTGCGGCCGCGGGCGTCAGCAAGTGGTCGGGCGTAAAACGGCTGGCCGAGAGTTTGGGGATCGAGGAGGCGTCGATCTGCGCGGTGGGCGACGACGTGAACGACATTCCCATGATTCGCGCCGCCGGGCTGGGCGTGGCCATGGGCAACGCCCTGCCCGAGGTAAAAGCCGCCGCCGACCGCGTCGCGCCCACGCACGACCAGAACGGATTGGTGCGAGTGGTGGAATGGCTATTGGAATAATCCGCTATATGAATTATCACCCGGCATAAGTGCAGGGAGCTATTGAGTCTCAGAAAAAGAATTTTGCGGGAAAAAATCAGAGCCGGGGCGTGTCGCCCCAGCAATTCCGGGCCGACACGGCCCGGCTCTGAGGCAAGAACTCGACATTCATTACTTGAAACTCAATAAACGGGCGTATTCCGGATCATTTCACCGTCGCCCCGGATTCGCACTCTCGGTCGGGACGCAAGAGCACAACGCCTTGGGCGTCGCTGGCGGCCAGGAGCATGCCGTGCGATTCCTCGCCGCGGAGGACGACCTCCTGGAGATTGTTTACAACCACGATTTGGCGGCCGACCAGGTCTGAGGGCTGGTAATACGCCCGGATGCCGGCCACGATCTGCTTTTCTTCTTCACCCATTTTAATCGTAAGCAGCATCAGCTTATCGGCATTGGGATGTTCCCGCGCAGCCAGCACGGTGGCGATGCGGAGATCGAGTTTTGCAAAATCGTCGTAAGTTATTGTGGGTTTCATGGTAGGGTTCAGGGTTCAGAAATTAAATGCAGGAGTGGAAATCTGTTAAAATATGGTAAGTAGGAATGCGGTTTATGTCAAAGGGACGGATTGTGGAAAATCGGAAAGTCGGATAATGTAGAGATATTATGCCCCAAGATGATTTACCAAATTTGAACGAACCTAAATCGAAGCCAACTACACAATCCGTTACCTTGGCCGATTTCCAGTCGCTTATCCGGGGGATGTACCTGGAAAAAGACATTGCCCGGGGCGTGGAAGGGACCTTCATGTGGCTGATGGAGGAGGTGGGCGAATTGGCATCGTCGCTTAGAAACGGCAACCAGGAGGAGCGGGCCGGGGAATTCGCCGACGTGCTGGCGTGGCTGACCACGATCGCCAACGTGGCCGGGATCGATCTGACCGAGGCGGTAATGCGAAAATACGGGTCCGGCTGCCCGGGCTGCGGCCGGTTCACGTGCACCTGTCCTGATGCGGGAAAACCATGAGCCGAGAAATATACAAATTGCAAATTGTAAATTGCATGGAGAGTGGACAGTGGGCAGTGGGCGGTGGGCAGGGGTTAGAAACGCACACGGCGGAAAGGGTTCAGGGTTCGGGGTTCAGGGTTCAGGAGTCAGGTTTTGGAGTTCAGGCAGCAACAAATATCGGAGTGAGGATAACGGACGACGCGAAACCGCAAGCGGTTTCATATGGAATCATCCCTCATCATTCATTATTCATCCCACAAAAGCGGGCAATAAATTGCCCAGCCCTCTCTACTCTCATCTTGTTTATTATTTTCATTTTTTTCTTCACGGCTGCGATTCAGGCTGAAAGCGTTCAGCCGCCTGAGATCGTGGGCGTGCGGGTAGGGATTGGCGAGCGGTGC
>JBEKSO010000293.1:0-5806 GCA_049516935.1 Thermoguttaceae bacterium | reverse complement strand
TCAAGGCGTGACGATTTCAGGCATGGACTTGATGATTGCCGCCACCGCACTGGTTCGTGAATCAATGCTGGTGACTCATAACACCAAACACTTCAATAAAATTCCCGGATTAAGAGTGGTCGATTGGTTGAAGGATTAAAGAATATAATCATGAAATTTGAACTTGAACCATATAATCGCAATGTGTCTGATGATGAATTACTCGAAGATCTTAAGCGAGTGGCTGAAGAAATTGGCAAACGAAGTGTTACTATTGATGAATATAATGAAAAAGGTCGTTTTCACAACACAACACTCACTAGAAGGTTCGGTACGTGGTTTACTACGTTAAAGAAGGCGGGACTTGAAAAAACACGTAATTTACATATTTCAGATGAAGAACTTCTCAGCAACCTTTTCGAAGTTTGGACGAAACTTGGAAGACAGCCAAAATACAAAGACCTAACAAGACAAATCTCATTATACGGCTCAAAAACATACGCAAATCGCTTTGGTAGTTGGCGCAAAGCACTAGAGTCATTCATTGAGTATGTAAATACTGAATCAATTGATGCCCCAGATGAATTACAAAATAGTAAATTATATGAAATCAAAAGGCAAAAGACTTCCCGTACAATAAATTGGCGTATGCGATTTCTTATAATGAGGAGAGATGATTTTAAATGTCGTTTATGTGGAAATAGTCCAGCACTCAAGCCGGGTCTTGTTCTTCATGTGGACCATATATTTCCGTGGAGCGAAGGAGGCGAGACCATTATGGACAATTTGCAAACTCTGTGCGAAAAATGCAATATCGGTAAAAGCAATTTGCTAATATCTGAGAATAGCACACAATAGACATGACCAAAAAACGAGTGAAAAGGAAAATCAAATACACTAACGAGCCTATGGAGATGGAGGTAATCGAGGATTTCCTTCCGCCGCCGGAAGATCTCGTGCTTAAAGAGGACACGGTCAAAGTCACCATCGGGCTAAGTAAGCCCACGGTCGAGTTTTTTAAGACTCGGGCGAAGCGGTACCGCACGCAATATCAAAAAATGATTCGCCGTTTGCTCGATTTGTACGCCTCGCGATATAAATGAATGGATTTTTCGATGTTCACTGACCTCTGAACCCTGAACCCTGCCCGATGGACGTACTGACGCTACGCAAATACCTGGATCATCCGGAGGCGGCCGAGCCTTGGCTTCGCAGCTTGGGGCTTACGGACGTGAAGCGGGGGCATGGGAATGTTTTGGGCATGGCGGTGGCAGGCATTACGCTCGACTTGTTGGCGGTGATATGCAGGCAACTTCGCGATAATTTGCCGGGGTGCGCCGATCCGGACATGGCGCTGAATAATTTGGAAAGGTTTATCCGCTCGGCGCGGAGTCCGCTGGCGATGGGCACGTTTTTCGAGCGCGATGCGGAGGCCTTGCCCACACTGCTGCAAATTCTCGCCACCAGCCAGCATCTAAGCGATCTGTTGGTCAGCGATCCCGAGGGTTTCGATCTGCTGCGCTTGACCGAAGGCGCGCCGGTAGCGCGTCAAGCGCTGATCGAGGACATTTGCGCCGAGGTATCGGCCGTGGAACACGACGCGGCCGTGCTAGGCGCGCTAAGGCGGTTCAAGCGCCGGGAGACGCTGCGGATCGCTTACGGCGACATCATACGCGAGCAGAGCCTGAAGACCGTGACAAAGCAGATTTCCTTTCTGGCCGACGCGATTTTGGAGGCGGCTTTGCGGGCGGCTGGCCGAAAACTCGGGGCCCTGCGCGGCACGCCCATGGGTCCGGCAGGCCGGCCTGCGCGATTCACCGTGCTGGGCATGGGCAAGCTGGGCGGCATGGAACTGAATTACTCCAGCGACATCGACCTGATTTTCATTTATGATTTCGAGGGAAAGACCGACGGAAAACGGCCGATAACCAATCACGAATTCTTCGACCAGCTTGCCCGGGATATGGTCCGGCTGGCGACCGAAGCCACGGAGCTGGGGCGGGCGTATCGCGTGGACTTGCGGCTGCGGCCCGAGGGCGAGCGCGGTCCGATTGTCGTCGGCATGGAAAGCGCGCTTAATTATTACGACCTGCGCGGGCGGACCTGGGAGCGGCAGGCGTTTATCAAGGCCCGGCCGGTGGCTGGTTCGCAGGAGTTGGGCCAGGAATTTCTGGACCGGCTAACGCCCTGGATTTACCGGCGCTATCTGACGGCGGCGGACATCGCCGGCATCAAGGCCCTTAAGCGGCGGATCGAGCAGCAGACCCACCATGCCGGGGCCGACGACCGGGACGTGAAAACCGGGCACGGCGGCATCCGCGACGTGGAGTTCGTGATCCAATTTTTACAGTTGCTAAACGGCGGCAGCCTGCCCGAGATCCGCACGGCAAACACGCTCGAGGCCCTGGCTCAACTGGAACAGGTCGGCTGCCTGACGAACCTGGAGCGATCGCTGCTGGAAGAAAATTACAGTTTTTTGCGGAAGGTCGAACACCGCTTGCAGATAATGTTGGATTTGCAGACGCATCTTTTGCCGGAAGACGAGGCGGAACTGCGCAAACTGGCCTTGCGCATGGGTTATACGGACAGCTTGGATAGTCCCGCGCTGGAGGCGTTCATGGCGGACTACCGCGGCAAGACGCAACTGAACCGCAAAATTCTGGATCACCTGCTGCACGACGCCTTCAGCGAGGATGAGAAGACGGCGGCCGAGGTGGACCTGGTGCTCGATCCGGCTCCGCCCGAAGAACGGATTCTGGAAGTTTTGGGAAAATATCCTTTCCGCGACGTGAAAGGGGCGTATCGCAACTTGATGGCCTTGGCCGAGGAGAAGATCCGTTTTCTTTCCACGCGTCGTTCCCGGCATTTTTTGGCGGCCATCGCCCCGCAATTGCTCTCGGCCATCGCGGCCACGGCCGATCCCGATTCCACGTTGGTCAACCTGGGCATAGTGAGCGATTCGCTGGGCGGCAAAGGCGTGTTGTGGGAACTGTTCAGTTTCAATCCGCCCAGTTTGACTTTATACGTGGAACTGTGCGCATATAGCCCTTATCTTTCGGGAATTCTCACCACCAATCCGGGCATGATCGACGGTCTGATGGACAGCCTTGTGCTCGACAAACTGCCTAGCAGGGAATGGCTGGAAAATACGTTGGATAGACTCTGCCGCGGCGCCGAGGACATCGAGCCGATCCTGCACAGCTTCAAAAACGATCAACAGCTTTGCGTGGGCGTGCGCGACATTCTGGGCAAGGAGGACGTGCAGGCCATCACGGGCACGCTGAGCAACATTGCCCAAACCTGTTTGAAACAAATCGCCACAAGCGAGTACGAGCGATTGGCGGCGCGGTTCGGCGCGCCGCGGATAGCCGCCGGCCGGCGCGCGGGCAAGCCCTGCGATTGGGTGATTTTGGGCATGGGCAAGTTCGGCGGCAGGGAAATGAACTACCACAGCGATTTGGATATCGTGTTTCTGTACGAGGCCGAGGGCCACACCGCGGCCGAGGCTGGGCAGTCCGTCCGGCAGACCACCACCAATCAGCACTTCTTCAGCGAACTGGGGCAGCGGATCATCAAGACCGCCAGCCAACTGAGTTCGCTGGGACGGCTGTACGAGGTCGACGCCCGGCTGCGTCCCACGGGCAAAAGCGGCGTATTAACCACCACCTTCAAGGAATTTGTGCGATATTTTCTGGAGGGCGGGGGTCAACTTTGGGAGCGGCAGGCATTGTGCAAGGCCCGCGTGGTTTACGGATCCCAGCGCGCCGAGCGCCTGGCCAACGCTGCGGTGGCCAAGGCTGCCTTCGGCCGGCGCTGGAGGCGGAAAGACGCCGAGGAAATCCGCAACATGCGCAGCCGCTTGGAAGAAACGGCTTCGGCGCGCGATTTAAAGCGCGGGGCGGGCGGAATCGTGGATATCGAATTCCTCGTGCAAATGCTGCAGCTTCAACATGGGCGGAACAATCCCCAACTCCGCGAGCCCAACACCTTGGCGGCGCTTAGCGGACTGTATTCCGGCGGCCTGCTCTCGGTGGATGATTACGAACGGTTCGACGCCAGTTACCGGCTGCTGCGAACCATCGAAGGCCGGCTGCGTTTGATGAACTCCACCGCCCGGGACAAACTTCCCCAAGATCCCACCGAGCTGGCCAAGCTGGCCCATCTGCTGCACTATCCCGGCAGCGAGGGTTTGATGATGGATTTTGAAAACGCCGCCCGGCAAATCCGCCAGCGCTTCGAGCGGATCTTCGCGGAAGCGGGGAAAAAAACGCGGAACGCGAAATGAAGAATGAAGAGTGAAAAATATGCCTATCCAAACGCTATTGCACTGGTAGAGATATTTTCCTCGATATATAATAATAACGCTGGAGATTAAAACATGGTTTATCGCGGACTAATCCAAAATGGCGTCGTGGTTTTCGAAGGGAATTTACACCCGCCGGAAGGGACCTTGGTCGAAGTTCAACCCATAAAGACCGGGGCGGACGAATCAGTTGATGACCCGATTTATCACATAGGCGAATTCGCGGCCTCTACGGGGATCCCCGATCTTGCCAGAAATATCGACCATTATCTTTACGGCCATCCAAGATTAGACCATGGCCCGAAATGATTTCATTTTCGTTGATACAAGCGGTTGGATCGCGATTTTGAATCGCGACGATGAAATATCATGCATTAGCTTTGGAATTAGTCCAGGAGTTCAAGACGACTCAAATTGGAATGGTCACGACTGATTGGGTTCTTGCAGAAACCGGCGACGGTTTGGCGAGAACTGCCGCGAGAGTTCCATTTGTTAAATCCGTTTCGAGTTTGTTTCAGTCGGCAAAGAGCCGCCTCATTTGGATTCAAGAAGAGATTCTCGAAGAATCGTTGACTTTATATGCCAAAATTGACGACAAGCAATGGGGGCTAGTGGATTGTGCGAGCATCGTAGTGATGCGGCATGAGGAAATAGCGTCTGTCTTGACCGCTGATCGGCATTTTCAACAAGCCGGATTCCGTTGTCTTCTTCCAACCGCTTGAGTTCATCAATCGGCGGGAGTGGATTCGGCGGATTCAATCCGGCAATGGGTAATCAAGAAACTCCACGTTGCCGGATGATTCAGGCGCAAAGAAGCATTGTTAATCCGGCATCCGGCGCTCGTTATTCTTCGCCGGGCCACTGGCCGCCCTGCGCGGCGGGGAGTACGAAGATTTTGCCGTCGCCCATGCGTCCGGTGCGGGCGGCTTCGACAAGGGTGCGGACCACTTCGTCGACCCTGAGATCTTCGACCCAGAGCGTGATTTCCACTTTTGGCAGATAGGCGTTGGAATATTCGCTGCCGCGGTATTCGTCGAGGTAGCTTTTTTGCCGGCTGTAGCCTTTTACCTCGCATACTTCGCAGGCTTCCAGAGGCGCGTATTTAAGCGCATCCAGGACTTTCTCGACCAGAAACGGTTTTACCACGGCGACGACTTGTTTCATGGCCTATTTCAACGTTTCCGAAATCTTTTTTATCTCTTCTTTCAAAGTTGGATCTAATTCCCCCGCCTTTTGCAGGTCTCTTTTTGCGTCCTCGTTTTTCTTTAATTTCGAGCTGGCAACGGCCCTGTTGAAGTACGCCTTGGCGTTTTTCGGTTGCAGTTGCAGAACTTTGCTGAAGTCGGCTTTGGCTTCGTTATATTGATCCAGTTTAATATAGGCGGCGCCTCGGCCATTATACGCCGAGGCAAATTTCGGATTGATTTCAATTGCCTTGGAAAAGTATTTAATGGCTGTATCGTATTGTTCCATTTGGTCGTAGGTAATTGCTCGATTGCAATAGGCGTCGGCGTAATTGGGACT
>JBEKSO010000292.1:0-5846 GCA_049516935.1 Thermoguttaceae bacterium | reverse complement strand
GCGCGACGTGCTGCCGCTTGCGCCTTTTTTTGTTCTAGGCGCTGCTTCCGGCCTGTTTACCGCATGGGTGGAACGCAAGCTCATCGGCGCCGAGGGCGCGGCGTTTGACCTGACGTACGTTGATCGCTTTCTGATAGCGGGAAGGGTAATTTGGTTTTATCTTGGAAAGCTGTTTTGGCCCGTGGATTTGCTTTTTACCTACCCCCGTTGGGAGATTAATCAAGCCGTATGGTGGCAATACTTGTTCCCGGCCGCGGTGATATTATTGTTCGCGGCGCTGTGGGCGCTGCACCGTCGTTGGCGCGGTCCATTGGCAGGGATGCTTTTCTTTGCTGGCACGCTTTTTCCAGCGTTGGGTTTCTGCAATGTATATCCGTTTATTTTTTCATTCGTGGCCGATCACTTTCAATACCTGGCAAGCCTGGGCGTGATTGCCTTGGTATCGGCGGGTATAATGTTTTTTATTGAGCGAAGTCAGTATTGGCATCGGATTGCAGTTTATGCCTTATGCTTGGGTATGTTAGCGATATTGGCCGCAATGACCTGGCGGCAAAGCGGTTTATATAGCGATCAAATTACACTTTACAAGGCTACATTGGATAAAAATCCCGACTCTTGGATGTCCCAGTATAACTTGGGTCTTATTCATAGTAAAAAAAATCAGATGCAAGAGGCAATCTATCATTTCAAACAAGCACTGCGAATTAGACCTACTTATCTCGAGGCATACATTAATCTGGGCAATTCTTTTGCCGCATTGAACCAATATGGACCGGCGATTGAACAGTACAATAAAGTCCTGAAAATCAAACCCGATTACGTTGATGCCCTATATAACCTGGGCAATGCATTGAGTCGGATAGATCAGTATCAGGAGGCAATTAGACGTTACGAGCAGGTCTTGGCGCTCAAACCCGATCACTATGATGCACAATATAATCTGGGCGTACTGCTCGACAAATCAGGTCAGACGCAAGAGGCGATCAAACATTACGAGCAAGCACTGCGGTTCAAACCTGATGATGTCGATGCCCTCAACAACCTGGGTCTCGCTTTGAAAGCAGAGGGCCAATATCAAAAGGCGATGGAACAGTACAAAAAAGCCCTGGAAATTAAACCCGACCTCCCAATGGTTCACAACAATCTGGGAAGTGCATTATTGGTTGCAGGCCGACTACAGGAAGCCATAGAACAATTCAAACTTGCGCTTCAGTTCAAGCCCGACTACGTTGGCGCCTGCAATAATTTGGCATTGGCTTATGCCGCGGCGCACCAATCCATGGAAGCCATTGCCACGGCGCAAAAGGCCCTGGAACTTGCCCGATATCAGGGTCAAACGGAAATGGCCAGGCAGATTGAAGATTGGTTAAGATCCTACCGCGACAAATCGTCGGAATACCCCCCTCAGCCGCCTCCCGGGGAATCTGTTCCGCCGTAAAAATAATGCATGTCGTCAACAACCATGCATAAGCGCTTTCTAAAGATTTTGCGAGCATACTCTACAGATGGATATACGCTCCCGCCACTATTATCAGAAAACGAAGCCTTGTGGATTTCATGATGCCCGAAAGCATGGGGTGTTCCTTGTATTCGCTATGAAGTTACCCCCTCCGTTTGCAGTTTACAGCCTACGGAAATGGCCTTTTTTTGACATTTTTTCCAATATGGATTAAAATAAATCATTAATAAGCCCTCGGTCTTGCCATTTCCCGGTGGAGGGATAACGAAGACTATTGACTTGCTTTTTTTTCGTAGTTTTGCATTTTCTAAGAGACGGCATCATGTGGTCAATCCTGCGGGTATTGATGGCAGCGATTATAGTCTGCGCTTGTGCCGCATCCACGGTTTTGGCCGATGGTTTTCCCGACGACACTTATTACGGCCAGTATCAATGGTACAGCCCCAAAATTGGCGAGCCCCAGGCCTGGTCGATAAGCACGGGCTCACCGTCGGTAATAGTGGCCGTATTGGATACGGGCGTGATTTCGTACACGCCCGACTTGTCCGGCCGGATACTGCCTGCCTTATCCGCCGTTCCAGACCAGCAGCCTTTTTCCGACGCCTGGCTTACCAATACATCGCTCAACGGCGGCTTGAACTGTCACGGCACCTGGGTGGCCAGCGCGGCTGCCATGGGCATAAATAACAAAATGGGCGGGGCGGGAGTGGGTAACTTTTCAATCCTGCCCATTCGCATCGCCGACAATTACCTCTATTCCGATGATAACTGGATCGCCAGCGGAATTCGCATGGCGGCCGATAATGGAGCAAAGGTAATCAACATTTCCTATGCCGCCTACAATTACTCCATATTGGACGCCGCCGCTGCTTATGCGCGATCCAAAGGCGCACTAACCTTCGTAGCCGCGGGCAATACCAATGGATACCGAAATATTGCCAGCTATGCAAATTTGATCTTTGTTTCCGGCACCGACGAGAACGATCAACGCTGGAACGAAGGCAACGGCATAGGCAGTTCGTACGGCAATTTCGTGGACATATCCGCCCCGGCCAGCAACATATTACTGGCTGATCCGACGACGATTCACGGCTATGGATTGAATAGCGGGACAAGTTTTGCCGCCCCCCTGGCGGCTGGGGCCGCCGCCTTGGCCTGGTCCATCGACCCGAATCTTACGCCCGACGATGTCGAACATATACTCGAATCCACGGCCACGGACCTGGGCACCCCGGGCTGGGATCAGATCTACGGTTGGGGGAGGCTCAATGTCGGAGCAGTGGCCGAAGCGGCATATCTCGAGTCAGTGCCCGAACCGGCCGCCTGGTTACTGCTGGTTTCCGCCGGAATCGCGGTATCTTTGTGGAAACGCAGACTATAGGCTTCCAGGCCGGAGGAATAGTTTCGGCTTGAATACTAGTACACCGCCACTCCTAAATTTGTGAATATGGTCTAAAATCCGCTCCCCTACGGGTCGCGGCTAAACATGAATGCGACATTCATTATCCCGCAATTTTAACCGTGGCGGGGTGCTAGGACTGGAGGCGTTAAAAGGGATACTGTAGACTTAACGTTGAAACTTGATATATTACCGCTGAAAACTGATAACTGAAATCTGACAACTGATAACTGCCCTATGCCCGAAGAACGCGTACCCATGACCCGCATCGGCTACGACAAGCTCAAGGCCGAAATCGATCATCTTCATAGCATTGAACTGCCCAAGATCCTGGAGCGGCTGGCCAATGCCCGGGCTGAAGGCGACCTGAACGAAAACGCCGAATATCATGGGGCCCATGAAAGCCGGATGCTGATGGAAGCCCGCATAAATGCCTTGCGGGACAAGCTTTCCCGGGCGCTTTTGATCGATCCTTCCCAATTCCCCACCGATGCCGTGGCCTTCGGATGCAAGGTAACCGTGAAAGATCTGAACTTCGGCGATACCGAGGAATTCACCCTTGTCGGCGCGGGTGAAGAAGACTACGACCAGGGTAAGATTCTGATCACCAGTCCCTTGGCGCAGGGTTTGGTGGGCAAGAAGATCGGCGATCGGGTGGAAATACCCGTGCCCCAAGGTCTGTTGAAGTTCGAGATTCTCGAAATCCGCTTCGATTGAGGATAGGAAACAGGGTTCGGGGTTCGGGATTCAGCGTTCGGGATTCAGGATTTTTGGATTTAGCATGTACAAGGGGTGGTCAGTTTATTGACCACTTTTTGAAATCCATAACGCGAAACCGCAAGCGGTTTCAGCCCTCATCCTTCATCTTTAATCGCCTGCTAGCTGTACCAGCATAGGCAAAGCTGTATTGCACGTTTTCCCGGCCGCACAGTAGAATTCTGGCCTCTAAATCAGTTTTACCCAAGAAAACAGGGCGGGCATGATCAACGATCCCGTTAGCGCCCCAGCCATTTCTCCATCCTGCCGGCCGGTGCGTCGATTGATATCGCGCGGCGTGCAATGGGTAGTGACGCATTGTCCCCGCCCGGTCCGCAATCATTTCGATTTACACCGATCGTTTTATGCGGGCTTATTGCCAAAGCGGATAAAGCAATATCTGAAAACAACGGCCCGACTAGCCGGCTTTGATGTTTCTCTCCACCGCCGGTTGGACCATTTTTTAACACGTCAAGCGGCGGACAATTCCTCGGGACGGGTGTTTCTGATTTTTTCCGGCGTTACCTTCACCGAATCGGAAGGGCAGCGCCCCACGCGATTTGCACGAGAGTTGGCTGGCCGCGGCATTCCCGTGATCTTTGCCTACTGGCGCTGGAAGGCGTCCACGCCGGCTGAACAGTCCGGGAATCCGGGCGTTTTTTGCCTTCCTATCGACGAATTCCGGAAAGATTACGAAAACCTTCTCGCTGACCAGCGGCTAAGTTCGCTTAAGCGGGTTTTCATGATGGAGTTTCCCCATCCCTGCCTGTTTGAAATCGTCAACTATGCCAACGTCAGCGGTTGGAGAACCGTGTACGACGTTATCGACGACTGGGAGGAATTTCACAAGCGAGGCCAAGCCGTTTGGTACGATCGCGACTTGGAAACCTATTTACTGCAAAATGCCGACGTGGCCACGATAACGCAAAACAACCTGCTTAAAAAAATGAGCGACCTGGGTGCGGAACGATTCGTCCTGCTGCCAAACGCCTGTGAAGATTGGGGAGAACCGGGCAAAAACTCCCTTCCGCCGATGCGAAAGGGTCGAATCACCATCGGATACTTCGGGCATTTGACTTCTTCATGGTTCGATTGGCCGTTGGTTGTAGCCCTGGCCAAACGCCGGCCCGATTGGACCTTCCATATTATCGGCTATGGATTGGATAAACGTATCGAATCGCTGGATAACTTGATTTTCTTAGGCCGCGTGGAACATGGCGATTTGCCGGCATTAGCCAAGAATTGGGATGCGGCCATGATTCCTTTTCAGGCGTCGAAGCTTTCCGCGGCGGTCGATCCGATCAAGATTTATGAATACATTTCGCTGAGATTGCCCACCGTAGTAAGCGGAATGCCGCATCTGGCGTCATATCCGGGCGTTTTCACGGCAAGCAACGCCGCGGAATTCGAAGCGGCCCTGGAAAAGGCCGCGAAAACAAAAATCGACGCGATGACGGCGGAGACCTTTCTCAGCGCTAACCGCTGGTCGAACCGGATAGACGCCTTGCTGAAAATATTGGATGAAGGGGAATATTGGAACGCGACCTCTTTGGCCTTGACAAAAGATGAATTGACGGCCGGTCAAGCCGCGGCCTGATCGCGCGGAAACAGATAATAAAGTTTGACATGCGGGAAGCATAAACAAACGTGAAAATCGCATTTTGTTATAAATACTGCACGATGGGCGGATGCGAAACCGTGCTAAGCACCCGCATGCACGAGCTTCAATCGCTGGGAGTGGATGCCCATATAATTTTTTTCGAAGGCGGCGAGGGGGAAAAATTATTCGAAGACTTGGGCGATCGGGTGAGTATTTGTCAAACGTCCGCGGATTTGGAAAAAAAGCTTCTTGCACTGCAGCCTGACTTTCTTCTCAGTCTCGATACGCCTCAAATCCGCAAGCACCTTGACCGCCGTTTATCAAAAATAAAGTACGTATACGAGGTGCACACCCCGTATCCCGACGGCTTGAACCGATTGAAACATCAGAATTGGCGGGGAGTATCGGCGATACTGACCCCCACGCACTCCCACCGCGAACTTATATTATCGCTGCTTGACGGAAAGATCGATTGTCCGGTCGAGGTGGTTCCCAATCCGCTGCGGTCCGACTTTAGCGTTTATCCGGAAAAGCCCGCATATCATCGTCCAATCGTGATCTGGGTGGGACGGCTCGATCCGCATAAAAACTGGCGGATGTTCATCGAGATCTGCCAAGATTTAAACTCATCG
>JBEKSO010000291.1:0-5850 GCA_049516935.1 Thermoguttaceae bacterium | reverse complement strand
GTCACGTCGTAGGTCCAAGTCACCGTGCTGCCCGCCGCCACGTTCGCATTGGCGTTGTTTGCGCCGTTGGTTAGTTTGACGATCTGGATTGCCGGGGCCACGCCGAAGTATCCGTCGGCGCCCGTGACGGTCATCGGTTGGGTTATCGTGTTTGTGGCATCGTAGGCTGTTGCGGTGCCGATGTTGTTATACTGTCCGACGATTGCCGTCCCCGAGGCCGTGTAGATCCACATTTCGCCCGGATCAAGCAGACCGTTGACGTTCGTGTCGCCGCTCTGATAGACCGGAGTGACGCCCTGGTCATCTGTCACGGAGAGATTCATCAAGTCCACATTGCCCGGGTTCGTTACTTCGTATGTCCATGACACGGGGGTTCCCGCTTCCAAGTCGGGATTGTGCGTGGTGTTGGTGAATTTGACCAGTTGAAGTTGCGGGTTGACGCCGAAGTAATGATCCACATCGGTGGTGCTAATTGTGACGTTCACGGTACCGGTGGCGTCGGTCGCCGTTGCGGTGGCTGTACCGACGTTGGCATACTGTCCGGCCGTGGCAATGCCGGAGGCGGAATAAATCCACAACTCGCCCGTGTCTAGTTTGTCGTTGAGGTTCGTGTCGCCGCTCTGATAGAGCGGAGTGACGCCCTGGTCATCGCTGACCGACACGCCGCTCAGTGCGACGTTGCCCGTGTTGTTCACCTCGTAAGTCCAGGTAACGGGATCGCCGACGGGGACGTTGGGATCATGGCCGCCGTTGGTCAGCTTGACCAACTGAATTCCCGGCAGCATGGGCAACTCGCCGAAATTGTTATTCACTCCGTTGACTCCGGCGGCCAGGACGATGTTCGAGAAAACGTCGTTTCCGGCCGTGCCGCCCGGCGTGCCGACGGTGTCGATGCCGTCCAAATAGCCGGCGGGCTGCGTTTCGGTTAGCGCGTATGTACCGGGGCGGAGGCTTGCAAAGTTGTACGCTCCATTGGCAGCGGTCAGGGTAGTTTGATTGACCACGAGGCCATCCACGTTAGTTCCGGCCAATTTGACGGTTGTGCTGCCGATTCCCGTTTCACCGGATTCGAACAGGCCGTTGTTGTTGGCATCGAGGTAAACATTTCCTGCGAGCGAGCTCAAAAGCGGTGAAATAATGCCGACATTGCCTTTTGCGCCGCCAGAGAAATCGACATTGAAGTTGCCGGCGAAATTAGATGATTCGCTATTGGTCGTGATACAAATATCTTGGGCAGAAAAGTATGACGCCACGGCGCCGCCCGTCGGCGTAAAACGGAAAGCGTATTGATCGGTTGAGGTCGGCGAATCGAGAAACTCGAACTGGCTGATCTCGCCGGTAAGAAGCGTGCCGGAACCATAGCCGGCGACTGTGCCGGTGATGGTCAAATCAGGACCGGCCACGCCGCCGATCAGGTGGCCCGAATTATCCACGTTGATTCGGATATGTAAAGCGGGGCTCCCGGTTATCGGGCGCGAGATGGAGGACGACGGCTTGAAAATTAGGGGCGTTGCATCCAGATTGAAGGCGTTTGTAGTGTAATCATAACCTATATGACCGGTAGCATCGTAGGTGAACGTGTTATAAGGAAATGTTGTTCCGATGAGCGATAACATTCTGCGGTCTTCCAGGGGCTCCAAATGTAGATTGCGATTGGAGCGTAGCCGTTTTGATGAATGTTTGGCAGGCCGCTGATGTTTAACTGGGCGCATGAAAAACATATTTTTTCTCCCGTGAAAAATTTGAAAAATAAAGGATTTTTCCGTTAGTCAATTTAGTAATATCAATGCAGGCAAAAACTTGAAATCCCTTACCCCGATTATCTGTGATCGTCTTGAATCACAGCCGCCCTCTTTTAGCGCATTTGAAAAAAAGGCAAAAAGATTCATGTACAACATTCAACTTGAATGTCGACTTATAAACCTTGAACTGGCCCTTTCATGATGAAGGAAACATGAAATATGCACATCACCCTGTTTTCCGTCTATAAGCCATCCAGCCGCCTATGATAAGCGTCGAAAGCAATACCCAACAGGACGGTTCCGGCACGATGTTGAACAAATCCGAATCCGGCGCACTTTCATCGTGGAAGGAATCGGCCCAATTTCCGTCGAAACCAGTACTGTGCATCCACATGCCGACCTGAGTGGGGTAGTATTCCGGAGTCTGTAAATTTCCGCCGGTGACATTGAATATAAAATCCAACTGCTCTCCGGCGTCAGTGAACCCGAACTGGGAAAGTGTAGCCGTCAGCAGCGGCTGTTCCACGTCTTTCCCCGGAACTAAAATGCTCGCAAAATCCGGGTCCCACATATCACCGGTGTAGCTTAGGGTGCTTGTGGTTCCCGCTTTAAGATTGCCCTTGGAATCCAGAAACATATCAAGGTAGAAATTATCGATATCCCCGTTGTCGTCATAGTTCCAAATCCAATAATGCGTGGTACTATTTTCCTGGGGGAAGGGGCAGGAAAAATCCTTCGAGTGAGCAATTAATTCGCCCGTATCCGATTCCGTGTCGTAAACGTAATCGACCGCAATACTGCCTGTGGTGATGTCCATTGATCCCGGGGCCTTAGTCAGATTCAACGATCCCGCCTGAGCAAGGCTCGCCAAACATAACGCAGAACAGATCAAGGCAACGGGTAGAATAATCTTGGATATTTGAGACCAGCGGTTGCTTCTTGAGGCCATAGTGTATTTCTCCTTGATGCACTGAAAAAAATCGTTGCTGTGTAATGATAAAAACTTCTGTCAACTTACTATTACGATAAAAACACGCTCCTCGGCAACAATCGGTGAGAACCGTAACCGTTGTGCCGCGTGTTCACAGATTGCGCGGAAAGATGCCGACAAAAAGCGTGGGCCGCGAGAAGACTCGAAGCAGCGCAAACCTTCTTACGACTTATAAAGTCTTTACCGCGTCGAAGGTAATCAAAACGCTGCCTCGTGGATGACAATGGCAAGTTGGGTAGATGGCAGTTATTTTAGTGTCCGCATTATAATATACTTAATGCACCTGTCAATACCCCCCATACAAGTCTGGAAAAAAGACGTTTCCAGTCTTTTTCCGCAAGTGCTTATTATGTTTGGAGTTAGTGATTTCTATTTTTTTCAGCGATTTCTGCAAAAATCGGCTAATGAGCGTTTAACTCGCAACCGCGTTATTTTTTTCCTGCCGAAGCAGCATATATACGCGGCTATTGTTGCAAACAAATCCACTGTTCTTTTGCACAGACATCGCGCGATTTTGGCAAGCTAGCATCGCGACCGGCCAACCTGCCATGCCGTCCAACGCGACCATGTTTCACATGGCGCCCCGTTGGCGCCCGATGGCACCCGTCGCGGACTGTACGGATTTTTGTGTCGGGGTGAAGTGGCACGGCCATATTGGCCGTGTTTTTTTCACGGACTGGAAGTCCGTGCCACGGATTGACACAAAATTTCTTACAGCGCTCGTCGCGGCTTTACATACTCAAAATGATGCGAGCAAAACGCACTCAAACATCAAACGAAGACTTCAGACCTCCAATCCCTACACACTGTTCTCCATCCGCTATCTACTCGCCTACGGCAGTTTATGGCCCATTTTGTCGCGTTTGGCGGCCATGTAGCGGGCGTTGTGCTCGTGGATGGGTCCGAGGATGGGGACCTGGTCGACGACTTCCAGGTCGAAGCCGCCGTAGATGAAGGCGTCGGTTTTTTTGGGATTGTTCGTGAGAAGACGGACGCGTGTGAGCCCCAAATCTTTAAGAATCTGGATGCCCACGCCGTAATCGCGGCTGTCGACTTGATGGCCCAGGGCGATATTTGCCTCGACCGTGTCCAGCCCCTGATCCTGAAGCTTATAAGCCTTGATTTTTTCGACCAGTCCGATGCCCCGGCCTTCTTGGGGCAGATATACCAATACGCCGGCGCCTTCCTGGCTGATCATCTGCAAGGCCATTTGCAATTGGTCGCCGCAATCGCAGCGGAGCGATGCGATCAGATCGCCGGTGAAACAAGATGAATGTAAACGCACCAGCGGCTGGGCGGCTTTGGTCGGATCGCCGATGACTATGGCCACCGGCGTTTGATCCTCGTACTTCACGCCGTAGGCAATGATCCGGCCCGAACCGAAGCGGGTGGGCATATTGGAATCTTCAATGCGGAAGACTAATTTTTCGCTGCGCCGGCGGTAGCGGATAAGGGCCTCGATGCTTATGATTTCAAGATTGAACTTCTCGGCCAAAAGGAAAAGTTCATCCCGGGTGGCCCGGTCGCCGGTTTCGCCGAGGATTTCGATGAGCACGCCGGCTGGCCTTAGTCCGGCCATGCGGGCGAGATCGACGGTGGCCTCGGTGTGGCCTGCGCGGCGGAGCACTCCGCCTTCCTTGGCGATCAACGGATCGAGATGCCCGGGCCGGAAAAAGTCGTCCGGCTTGCTGTTGGGATTGAGAATTTCGCGGATCGTGATGGTGCGTTCCTGGGCCGTAACGCCCGTGCGACAACTCATGTGGTCGACCGGCACGGTAAAGGCCGTCTGAAGAGGAGTGGTGTTGTTTTCGACCATCAGGGGCAAATCGAGGCGTTCGGCCAATTCGGGCAGAATCGGCATGCAAAGCCTGCCCCGGCCGTGAGTAATCATAAAATTGACTATTTCCGGGGTGACTTTTTCGGCCGCGCACACAAAATCGCCTTCATTTTCGCGGTCTTGGGCGTCAACCACGATTACGATCCGGCCCGAGGCGATGGCTTCTATAGCCGATTGAATTGTGGAAAACTGACAAGGCATGCACATTCTCCTCTTAAACGGAACCAGTCTATATTATAAACTCCGGCAAAACGGTTGTCAGGGGTGTGCAGTGCTATTCGTAACATTTTACCATTGAAAAACTTACGGCATAAGACGGCATTTTGAAAAACATTCATAAAACATAGGGAAAAGAGAGAGCCACCGCCTTTTGGCCGCATCACCCATGGAGATTTCATGTGTGACTCCAGCGCAATCGGCAGCAAAGTGTTGATCATGCCGGTGCTTGGCAATGCAGACAAATGGTGCAGTATGCGTAAATAGCGCAAACTTATCCGGTTGTAGTAATATTCTCGATTTTTCCGATTGTTCCGCCGATAAGGGCTTAGTGGAGGTCTAGCCGGACACAGTTTGGATGCCCTGTCTGGGCTTGTAAAAGGAGGGAATACAAGCGATGAAATCAATTTTTTTAAGTGGTGTGATTTGCGGCCTGTTTTACCTGGGAGCAATCGGCACGGTTGATGCGGGGACATGTTTAGGCCCCGGCTGCAATGATTGCGGATGCGGATGCAATAACTCGTGCTGTGGAGAACATAATTGGTGGTCGCTTAATGGTTGTGGATGTCAAAACGACTGTTGCGAGGATTGCGGGCATCCATGTTGCTGTCCTCGGGCCAGGTGCTGCGATCCCTGCTGCAATGGTTGCCGCCCGATGACTTGCCACGACAAGACCTATTGCGGACCGCTGACTCCGCTGTTTGCCATGTTTACTCACGGTTGCTGGAGTAACTGTGGCTGCGGACAACGTTATTGGGGAGATTTTTACGGCGATCCGCCCGACTGTTGCGATCCCTGCGACCGGTGCGGCAATTACACCGGCTGTGGGAACGGCTGTGGTTGCGGCAATGGCTGTGGCTGCAACGGTTGTGGAGGCAGAGGCTGCAACTACGGCGGCGGTCAGCCGATGATGGAGCAAATGTCGCCGGCGCCGGCGCCGATGGATGGCAGGGTCATAATTCAAGGCGACCGCATCTCCAGACAAGTCCCCACCCCGGCGGCAAAAACCCGCAAAACCGTGAACCAGTAAAAACTTGCAGCGTTCCCACGCAGGAGCGTGGGAA
>JBEKSO010000290.1:0-5899 GCA_049516935.1 Thermoguttaceae bacterium | reverse complement strand
CCGGGAAACATTAAGAGCCTATCCCAAAAGTCATCCTGAGCGTAGCGAAGGATCTCGGTTGCAACCCCGTATTACCCACTATTGCCATTGTATTCCATCTAGATTCTTCGCTTCGCTCAGAATGACGAATATTGTTAATGACGAATATTGTTTTGGGATAGGCTCTAAACAAAAACGGGCACGTCTTTATCAGACGTGCCCGTAACAATTACTCTAAGTTGTTTATCAAAGTTGCTTAACGTTTCCGCCAATATAAAAGCGCCATTAGGCCGCTCATGGCCAGCAGGACGAGAGTTGCCGGCTCTGGAACTACTAACGTGACGTTGTCAATATCGACCTTAGCCGTGTATGTACCCCAAGCGGGATCATAACCTGGCTGCACCCACAAAGATAGGTTGACGAAGTTGGCAGTCGGATCCAGGGGTAGGATCGAAGAAATGGGGAACGACACAGGTGTGATCGCGTCTTTGGTCAGACCGGTAAGATTTAGATAAAACGAGTTAGTCTGAGTTCCAAGCGAACCACCACCGTCTTGCACCTCGAGTTGCAGATTCGCCCAGCTTGGGAGCCAGTTTGCCGAAGGGAACACAAGATCCATATCGATCGATTGACTTGCGTTTAGATTGGCAGTATTCAGAGTAGCATTAGCCCAGGACTGCGCGGTAATCTGGCCCCAATAGGGATTGGTGACGGTCTCTTCCAAGGAATAGTTGCCGAGCCCTGGCAGAGCAGGGGCTGCAATGACTGCGATGGGATTCCCAGCGTAGTTAAACCAACCATCGACTGCGTTATCTTCGAAATTCGAAACGACGACATCGGCTCGAACCATGCCAGTCAATAAGACCGCTAAACACAGCATCACAAAAATCGCACTTTTTTTCATAAGAACCTCCTTCAATTTTCTCAACCGTAGGTTGAAACAAGGTGAATAATAAATTTTCTTAATCAAATACACGTTGAACTACATACCTTCAAACACAAAAATGAATCACTAAGTTCGATTGGGATTGACCTGTGATCCACATTCGATGGTCAGGAACTTGAGAAACCAAGGGCGCCGTGAATCGGCAAAAATGAGAAGCAGCAGCGCGTCATCCATGAGACATGGATGCTTGATTGCGAAAGTTCGGTGACGTGAAGCGCTGCCTCGTTGGCTGAATGGGTTTAATTATTGTTCGGGCAACCCGGTCACGTCGCTCGGGTTACCGTATTTTCATGTTCTTCATTTTACATAAAAATTTAACTATTGCAAGTACCTAGATGAAAAATTTTAAAAAATAATGGGAAATAGCGTAAATATCTATGCGAAAATGAGTTTTGGCGAACTACGACCGATATTTGCAATTCAGTCCATATATAGGGGGGGTATGTAATATTTGCCTTTTAGCGGCCGGTTAGGAGCCATAATTGGCATCCAGGCACACGATTAGCGGATTTTTTTGATATGAGTGAAATGTAGTGGGGCAGATTGCTAATTTGCCCAAATAAGGCAGGTTGGCAAGCTGCCCCACGGATAATTGCCCAGGCAAAGGTCATTAAACCGGCTTTGTAATGAAAAAAGCGGGGTGGCAGTATTTGTTTACTGCCACCCCGATGTTGTTTCTAAACTTTAAAAACAATCGTAATGAATCTGATTATGATTGTTTAAGTTATATATTCTCCTATTTGGAACGCTGCTTGCGTACTAATGTCAATCCGCCCATTGCGGCTAGGGCCGTAAAGAGCAAGGTCAGTGCGGCGGGTTCGGGAATGGCGACGAGTACCACGTCATTTCCAGAGCCGGGGTTGGTGTTTAGCGTTGTAAAATCGGCGTCATAGAGGATTTCCCACGTAGTGCCGCCAGAGGTAAACACTGGTGCGTATTCCGCGAAACCGGCAAATGTGCCGGTAACCGCATCTGACAGATCGTTCTGAATGATCCAGAACTTGTCGGTAGCGGCCGGAATGTAGTTCAGGTTGAGTTGCAGGGTTCCGCCCAACGCTACAGTGCCTGCTGCAGCACCAACCGATACGTTTAGTTGATCATAGGCGGACGCACTATTGATATCGAAGATGTCTGTGCTTCCGGCCTGTAAACTCAGCGCTCCACGGACATTCAACGTCGACGAGCTAAGGGCGGCGCCAATAGCGCTGAACGAAGCGCTGTTTTGGACAGTCAAGCCGCCGATGGAGCCGTTCTCATTGAGCGTGCCCGCACTCACAGTGGTCACATTCGTGGTCGTTAAACCATAGTTGTTGGTGGCCCCTGACAGAGTCTGCGTGCCGGTGCCTATCTTTGTTATGTACCCTTGGGTGCCCGTGATCGCGCCCGAAAAATTGCCGCTGGCGTTATTATCGCCCAGGGTGACCGCCCTGCTGTTGCCGGCGTCTAACGACACGGTACCTGCGCCGTGGCTGGTGGCGACGCCGTCATTAAGTCCATTAATCTGTATGGACTGTTTATTATTGTATAAGGTAGCACTACTCCAAATATATACATTACCCTTGCCGGTTCCGTAGGGAATCCCTAAGGCTGCGGATTGTGATAATGTGCCTGACTGGATCGTCGTATCGCCACTATAAGTGTTTAAACCGCCAGCAATTTGAAAGGTGTAGGTAGAAGCGGAAATATTCAGTCCACCCGCGCCTGTTATAGGATTCAGCCATTTTGACGTGCCAGTGGAGACATCACTGATAGTAGCGGTGCCATCCAGTCTTATCCCACGAAAAGCGTTGATAACTGTGCTACTCCAGTTGTCAATTAGCGTGGTGCCGGCCTTCAGTATGACGTTATTATAATCCGTCGCGCCCGGGACCGCACCAAAGGAAGAATCACGGTTAAACTGTACCGATCCATTTAAAACGGTAATCCCGCCGGAAAACGTATTAGTCGCGCCACGACCATCTAAATAAAGGGTACCGGCACCATCTTTAGTCAGACCTACAGTGCCGACAATGGGACCGCAATTACCAGCGGTGGAAGTACCGAAGGTCACCATGGCGCCGTTAACTGTAACCGTGGGAGTTGTTCCAGCTAATGTAAGCGTGCTTGTGGACGCGGGCAATAATGTATAACCGGAATTGAAAGTCATGTTTTGGACTGTAACTCCGGTTGCGGTAACCGAGCCGGCGGTGTTGTCGAACTCGGCATTGCCGCCTGAAACCCAACCCGTGTCTCCTGGAATTGTGGAATCGTACCAATTTAGCGTGGCGCCAGTCCCATCCCATGCGCCTCCACCGCCACCGCCACCGCTTGCAGTAAGACCGGGGTCCCAGATAAGCGCGGCCGCTTGCGAGGTCGAGGCTGCGAAAAGGCACAACGCAATAGCCAGCAATCCGATGCCGCATTTGAAGTGTGATTCATACAATCTTTGTTTCATACCATTCCCTTTCATAAAATGATGCTTAACACTATGAGATCTTGAAAAACCTTGATATTCACTACATCCTAAAGTTGCACGCCGTTAGAACGGAAGGAAAGAAGGGCATAGCCCGGCTAAAGTTCCGCACACAAAGGCATCATGAAATTGGGAAAACGAATGCGCCGCAAGAGTCGGCTGAGGTATAAATACGGCGGCGCTGGGCATCTAAGGATAGCGGATGCCTGTTTCCCAAAACTAGAAGCGCTGCCTCATTTGTTAATTAGGCCAAACCAAAGACAAAATAAACCGGGCACAATGCTCGGGTTCACACATTATTAAGGTTTATCATAATACAATAGAAGGAAAATTACAAGTACCCTGGATGATTTTTTTCGATATTTTTTCTTTACTGGCAAAGGACTTGCGCAAAAATTAAGTCATCCTAATAGTTCCTGCATAAAGGATGTTTCTTACCTGGAGCGGCAGAGTTTGACTATGGAGGAAAGATTCATTTTTCTGATGTCACTGGACATTGGCTGCCAGAATGACATGCCGGGAAAAATGGGATTTAACCGCATGTCGGGCAGGATTGTCTGTTGATTGACGTATCTTGTGTATTTATAAGAAGTTATGGCATGTATTCCTATTTTTGGCACGCCGCTTGCTTTTTTCCGTAGCCAATCGAACTCGGCTGCCATTTGTGGCCGTGGTAGTAAGAATATATTCATCATATAGGAGGAAATCCGCTGTGCCCAAACAGATGGTTTTTGAAGACGCAGCCCGGCAGCCCTTGGCCGTGGGTGTAAGCAAGATGGCTCGGGCCGTGGTAAGCACATTGGGTCCCCGGGGGCGCAATGCAGTATTGGATAAGGGTTGGGGTTCACCCAAGATCACCAAGGACGGCGTGACCGTAGCCAAGGAGATCGAGTTGGACGATCCCTACGAGAACCTTGGGGCTCAATTGGTCAAAGAGGCCGCCTCGAAGACCAACGACGTGGCCGGCGACGGCACCACGACGGCCACCCTGTTGGCTGAGGCGATTTATCGGGACGGGCTGCGGATGGTGGCTGCCGGGGCCGATCCCATGTCGCTTTCGCGCGGCATCCAAAAGGCCACCGAGGCCGTGACCAAATACATCGAAAAGATGGCCACGCCGATCAATGAAAAGGATAAAAAGGAAATCACCCAGGTGGCGACGATCGCGGGCAACGGCGATCCGTCCATCGGCGGGGTTCTGGCCGACGCATTTATCAAGGTGGGCAAGAACGGCGTGATTACCGTCGAGGAAGGCAAGCAATCGGAAACTTACGTAGACGTGGTCGAGGGCATGCAGTTCGACCGGGGCTTCCTTTCGCCTCATTTTGTCACCAACCAGGACGAGCAAACGGTGGAATTCGAGAAATGCCTAGTCCTGATCCATGAAGAAAAAATATCCAGCGCCAAAAACCTCATCCCCCTGCTGGAGGCCGTGAGTAAGGCCGGCAAGCCGCTTTTGATCATTGCCGAAGACGTGGAAGGCGAGGCCCTGGCAACGCTCGTGGTCAACAAGCTTCGCGGCATTCTGAATGTGTGTGCCGTAAAGGCGCCAGGCTACGGAGACCGGCGCAAGGCAATGCTGGGCGATATCGCCACGCTGACCGGGGCGCAGGCGATATTCAAAGACCTTGGGGTAACGCTGGAGTCGGTGAAGATTTCGGATTTGGGGTCCGCGAAAAAGGCGACCGTTACGTCAGAGGACACAACCATAGTCATGGGCGGCGGCGGCAAAGAGGCCATCGAAGGCCGGGCCGAGCAGATTCGCAAGGAAATCGAGACCACGACCAGCGAATACGATAAAGAAAAATTGCAAGAGCGTCTGGCGAAATTAGCTGGAGGGGTTGCGCAGATTCACGTCGGGGCGGCCACCGAGACGGAAATGAAAGAGCGAAAGATGTTGATGGAAGACGCCCGGAGCGCCACGCAGGCCGCCTTGGCCGAAGGGATCGTGCCCGGCGGAGGAGTCGCCTTGCTCCGCAGCGACAAGGCACTGGAAAAGTTGGATCTTTCGGGCGACGAAGCCCTGGGAGCAAAAATTATCGGGAACGTGCTGGACGCACCGCTTAGGGCGATTGCCGAAAACGCCGGCCAGGACGGGGCCGTGGTCGTCAATCGCGTGCGGAGGATGAAGGGCAAGGCCGACGGTTATGACGCCGAGAAGGATGAGTATTGCAATCTGATCGAGGCCGGCATTGTCGATCCGGCAAAGGTGGTTCGCACCGCCTTGCAGAACGCCGCGAGCGTGGCCGGTTTGTTGCTTACGACTTCATGCCTGATCACCGAGATCCCCAAGGAAGAAGATGAAAAAGGCCACGCCGGTCACGGGCATGGCGGCGGCGGCATGGGCGGTATGGGAGGTATGGGCGGCGGCATGGGTGGCATGGACATGGGTGGCATGGGAGGATTTTAATAAATATTATTCTATTACGTTGGGGCAGCAGTTGAACTGCTGCCCCAACGTAGAAGCCCGGAGGAACACACCCAGGTTAGAGTTTTTTTGCGGTGAGTTAGGTGCATTTTAA
>JBEKSO010000289.1:0-5954 GCA_049516935.1 Thermoguttaceae bacterium | reverse complement strand
TTCCATCGAGTGGACCGAATCGACGTGGAATCCGGTGACCGGATGCACGAAAATCAGCGCCGGTTGTGCGCATTGCTATGCCGAGCGGATGGCAAAACGGCTGAAAGCGATGGGACAACGCCGGTATCGCAACGAGTTCAAGGTCACGCTACAGCCCGACGTGCTCGATGCGCCCCTGCACTGGAAACGGCCGCGGATGATTTTCGTCAACTCGATGAGCGATCTTTTTCACGAAGATGTCCCAGCCGATTACATCGCCAAAGTTTTTGCCGTGATGCAAAAGGCTTCGCAGCATACGTTTCAGGTTTTAACAAAGCGTCCCGAACGTGCTTTGGAGTTGGCCCCCGATCTCCCCTGGCCCGCCAACGTTTGGATGGGCACGACAGTTGAAAGTGCCGATTATCTGTATCGCATTCGCTCTCTGGTCCAAATCCCCGCCAAGATACGATTCCTCTCTCTTGAACCGTTGCTGGGCCCGATACCAAAATTACCGTTAAAAGGCATCCATTGGGTAATCGTGGGCGGCGAATCAGGGCCGGAAGCAAGACCTATGCAATCCAAATGGGTTTTCCAAATCCGGGATAAGTGTCAGGAAAGCGGAGTGTCTTTTTTCTTCAAGCAATGGGGCGGGGTGAATAAATCCTTGGCAGGACGAGAATTAGATGGACATCTTTGGAGTGAATCACCATTTTTAAAGGGGGCAACTCATGGTACGAGCCATAGATCTGTGGCGTGAGTTGTGTAAAAAGTACGAACAGCCAGACAATCTTCCCACATGGGAGGAAGCCGGGAAGTGGACTGAAGATAAATTATATTTTTGGAAAAAATATATAGATATTACTACTGGAGCAATGGTTGGAAATCGTTCGTTCCCAAATGGTGTTGTGTATGTGGATTTATTTGGCGGAACAGGAATATGTTCATTAAAAAATAAATCAAAGCGGCGCTTCCCTGGTTCAGCAATCATTGCTGCGCATGCAAAAAAACCTTTCTCTAAAATTATTATTTGTGAGAAGAATCCATTATTTGCAGAGGCTTGCAAAAGCCGCTTGCAGAAGTCTGGTACACAATCAATAATAGAAATTGTTATAGGTGACTGCAATTCTTTGATATATAATATTATAGATAAAATTCCCGAAAAAACTCTAACTTTGGCTTTTGTCGATCCCAAGGGTCTTGATTGCGAATTCAATACCATCAAAGCATTAGCAAACAGTAGAAGAACAGATTTTGTTGTACTATTTGCTGATGCTTATGATATTAACCGCAATTACGAACATATTTATCGTCCTGATCCAAACTCAAAACTTGACAAGGTCCTGGGACCGGAAAACGATTGGCGTCCGAGGTTAGATGCGCTCACTAATCCAAATCATGTTACAAGACGTAAACTTTTTGCCGATATTTATAAAAGTCAACTTAAAAAATATTTAGGATATGAATGCCCTGATGAAAAAGTGATGACTTGCAATAGACTACCTCTTTATAGACTTGTCTATGCATCAAAAAATAAACTTGGATGGAAATTCTGGAGAGATGCAGTGAAAGAAGATTCAAGCGGGCAGAGGAGCCTTTTTGATTGAAATATATTCATCTTTCTCACTTCAAACGAAATTCCATGGCTGTTATAGCCAAACTCAAGAAAACCGCGCGACCTGCTGTGCTAACGATTAACGGCAAGGCGGAAATTGTGATTCAGGATGCCAAATCCTATCAATTCCTTTTGGAAAAATTCGACAGCGCAGAGGCTGTTATCGGCATCCGAAAAGGATTATCGTCGATGAAACGCTGCGAAGGTGTTCTAGCTGAACAGGCTTTTGAGAAAATCCGCAAGAAGATTACGATTCCTAGGTGCAAATAAAGTTCAAAACGTTTACCCCACGTCGCCGAGGTCTAATGCCTTTCCATAGCGCCTGAGCATCATGGCCCGGAGTTTAGCGTGTTTTTCTTCTGCCAGGCCGGGATCGGCAGAGACTAGGGCTTGGGCGTCGCGGCGGGCTTCGGTCAGGAGGTCGGCGTCGCGCAGGAGATCGGCGATCATTAGCGGCGGCAGGCCGTGCTGGCGGGTGCCGAACAGTTCGCCCGGGCCGCGGAGGCGGAAATCGGTCTCGGCCAACTCGAATCCATCGGTCGAAGCGACGAAGGCCTTCAGGCGTTCGATCGATTCCGGGGTTTGCGGGTTGCCGAACACGCAGCAGAAGCCGGGAAATTTTCCCCGACTGATCCGGCCGCGCAATTGATGCAGTTGGGCCAGGCCGAAGCGTTCGCCGCTTTCGATGGTCATCAGCGTGGCGTTGGGCACGTCCACGCCCACCTCGACAACCGAAGTGGACGCCAATACCTGGATTTCGCCCCGGCGAAAATCGTCCATCAGGGCGTCTTTTTCCGCCGGGGTCATGCGCCCGTGGATCAAACCCAGGCGAAAATCGGCCAGCGGACCGTTTGTCAGGCCCTCGAATGTCGCGTCCAGGCTGGCGGCGGCCGTCTGCTGGGATTCCTCGACCAGGGGCGTAATGACATAGCCCTGCCGCCCTTCGCGGAGCTTTTTCTTGAAGAATTCCCACCACTTTTCGCGCTTCTCATCATCGGCCAAATAGGTATGCACTTTTTGCCTGCCCGGCGGACAGTCGTGCAAAGTAGATACATCGAGATCGCCGAACAGCGTCAGCGCGATCGTCCGCGGGATGGGCGTGGCGGTCATCACCAGATAATGCGGATCGAGCCCGGAGTATTTCAACATCGCCCGCTGGCGGACGCCGAATTTGTGCTGCTCGTCGATAACGACCAGCCCGAGCTTGGCAAACGAAACGTCTTCCTGGATGATCGCCTGGGTGCCGACGACCATGTCCACCTCGCCGGCGGCAATTTGCCGCAATAGCGCCCCGCGCTGGCCGCTTGGCAATCCGCCGGTCAACTGCGCGCGGCGGACTTTGCTTGTCGCGAGTAATTTATCCAACGTGAGCACGTGTTGCCGGGCGAGGACTTCGGTGGGGGCCATCAGCACGGCCTGATATCCGTGTGCCACGGCCAAGAGCATGGCATAAACGGCAACCACGGTTTTTCCGGAGCCCACTTCGCCCTGCAACAGCCGGTTCATCGAGAGGGGGCCGGCCATGTCGCGGGCAATCTCGGCGATCGCCTGCTTTTGACCCTCGGTCAGTTCGAAGGGTAACAGGCGGCGGATGCGGGCGTCGATCCGGGCCGTGGCTTCCAGCACGGGCGATCGGCGCTCGTCGTGCTGCCGCCGCCGTTTTACGGCCAAGGCCAATTGCAATACGAAAAGTTCTTGATACACGAATCGACGGCGGGCGTGGTCCAGGCTTTCCCGGTCGCTCGGAAAATGAATCTGCGGCAGTGCTTGCCGGATCGGCCAGAGCTTATGGGCATCGAGATATTCGGCGGGAAATACCTCGTCCAGCGATTCCACGTAATTCTCCAGTGCGCCGCTGACGATCTTGCGCATGTGCCACTGTTGCAAACCCTCGGTGAGCGAATAGACGGGCAGGATTTTACCCGCCGGCTCCTCTTCATCTGCGACGAGCGTCTCCACGCGGGGATGATGCATCTGCCACATCAGCCCTTCGTACTTGGGCTTGCCCGAGACCGCCACGCGCTGGCCGTAATCGAATTTTTCCCGCATGAACGGTTGGTTAAACCACAACGCTCGCAGATATTCGGTTCCGCTGCGGATAAGCACGCCCAGCACGGCCCGGCCGGATTGGGACGTGCGGAGCTCGATGTCGTCGACCACGCCGCGGACGGTTTGCAGCTTGCCTTCTTCCAGGCGGCCGATCTCGCGCTCGTCGGTAAAGTCCTGGTAATCGCGGGGAAAATAAAAGAGCATGTCGGCGACGGTGTGAAGCTCGAGCCGATGGAGCAGTTCCGCGCGTTCCGGCCCCACGCCCTTGAGATACTGCACCGGCGTGGCAAGCAATTTAGCGGGCGTGGGCTGCGAGTCCTGCATTTTTATGTTTAAAAAGGCGGAAGGCGGTAGATTTGTTTCTCAATGTTTTTAAGAACACTAATTCTCACTAATCGACGCTAATAAAAGCAAATTATACAGAACAGATTAGCGAAGATTAGTGTTCTTACGTTGTTTTGCAAAGATTTCGGTCATGTTACTTCACTGGGCTTAAATGTTCTGTAATTGTACGAGGTCAAAACCACGAAAACAGCGTTATTTAATGGGAGATTCGGGGGTATTGCCAAATTTTTGGCCGGTAATACAATGTAATATCGCAAAGATTTACAGCAAAAAGGGGTCATATTCATGTCTACCAAGAAAAAACGCGAGATCGTGACCTTCAAAGTGGATGAGCCGCTTTGGGACGCCATGCGGGGAATCGAAAATCGCTCGGAATTCATCCGCGCGGCGATATTATCCGCCTTGGACAGCGTTTGCCCTTTGTGCAAGGGGTCCGGCATTCTCACGCCTGACCAACACAAACACTGGGAAACCTTTTCCAAAAATCACGCCTTGGAAGAATGCGATGATTGCCACGCCGTGCATCTTGTGTGCGTCGCGCGAGGCGACGAGGGCTAGTAGGGTGCGTGAAACGCACCGCATGTAATGCGCCGCAAATAAATATTGCAATATGTCAATTGCAAAATGCAAATTTCAAATTTAACCAGTCAAGAAATTACGGGCGAACAGAGCAAATGAAAAACATGCCATCTCTTTTCAGGGCCATGTGCCTGGCTGCCGTTATCGCCGCGCCTGCGGACGCTTGGGCCATGGAATTTACTCTTAAAAACGGAACGCTTTTATGCGACAACCGCCCGGTGCTGGAAAACATACCCAAGGGTTTCACCGCGGTCGAAGATCCGACCGGCACGGGCGTTTTCCTGCGATTTACGGCCGGCAATTCCAACTCCTTCATTCAAACGCCGCTGGGTA
This sequence comes from Thermoguttaceae bacterium, assembly GCA_049516935.1. Taxonomy (GTDB): domain Bacteria; phylum Planctomycetota; class Planctomycetia; order Pirellulales; family Thermoguttaceae; genus JBEKIK01. The sequence goes on along the minus strand of JBEKSO010000289.1, from coordinate 1,057 downwards.
AGATCGCCGGGCTTAGCCGTTTTACCAGCGCGCATCGCTCCGAGCCGTTCTGGATGAAGCCCGCCACAGGAACGTCGCACGCGGACGTGCGTTTCGAAACGCAGTGGCTCTTGGCCGAAACCAAAAGCGGCGATTGCGTGATGCTCGTGCCTTTGATCGACGGCGTGTTCCGCTTTTCCATCAGCGGCGGCGATGCGGGCCTGGTCTTGACAGGCGAGACGGGCGATCCGTTTACCTTCGGTACAGGGGGCGTTGCTATGTTCGTATCGGTGGGGCGCGATCCATACACGATGGCCGACGCCGGGGCAAAGGCCGTGATGAAACGCCTGGGCACGGGCAAACTGCGGAGCGAAAAACCGGTGCCCGATTTCGTCGATCTATTCGGCTGGTGCACCTGGGATTCGTTCTATAAGGAGGTTTCGGCCGACAAGGTCCGCGCCGGCCTGGAATCGTTCAAGGCCGGCGGCGTGGAGCCTCGCTTCCTGATCCTCGACGACGGCTGGCAGGACTACAAGCGGACGCCGACCGGCGAGGAGCGCCTGGTCTCGTTGGCCGCCAACCGGGAGCGTTTTGGCGGCGATTTGACGCCCACCGTAAAACTCGCCAAGCAGGATTTCAAAGTCCGTGTGTTTATCGTCTGGCAGACGATGTACGGGTATTGGGGCGGAGTGGACGGCAATTCGCTCTCGGGTTACGACGTACGCGATGTGCCGAGACTATTCGGGCCGGGCATTATGCACCAAGAACCTGAACTGAACGTTAAGTATTGGGGCCCGCTTGTGGGCCTGGTTTCGGCCGAAAAAATCGGCAAGTTTATGAGCGACTATCACCAACGCATGAAGGCCCAGGGCGTAGACGGCGTGAAGGTCGACAGCCAGGCACTTATCGAAGGCGTTGCGATCGGCCAGGGCGGCAGGGTCGCGCTAACCCGGGCATACCGCGAGGCCTTGGAACAATCGGTCGCGGCGAATTTCAACGGCCGGCTGATCAACTGCATGTCAAATGGGATGGAAACGTATTACGGCTCGCCGCGGACGACGCTCATTCGCACTTCGAT
>JBEKSO010000288.1:0-7043 GCA_049516935.1 Thermoguttaceae bacterium | reverse complement strand
CGGACAATGCGAGACCAATTGGCGATCCCCCCATGATCGGGCGGAGGAAGCGGAGACACCAGCAACACGGTAGCCCTGCGTTTAGTTTCATGAGTTTCCGCTATCGAGCGATCGGCCAGGCTTTTCCATAAGTCGCTGAGTTGCTCGCAGGCCACGGGCACGTCGTAAAGCCTTTTGGCTCGCACTCGGGAGATTGCTCCCATCTTCTTACCCATGTCGGGATTGGCGAGCATTTTATCGAGGGCATGGGCGAGAGCGCCGGCGTCTCGCGGGGGCACGCAAATCCCGCACTCTTCCCCTCCGCCGATATCCAGCATCCTCGGCACCGCGCCGACCGTCGTGGAAACAATGCCGCAACCCAACGCCATGGCCTCGAGTATCACATTCGGCGCGCCTTCGGAATAACTGGGCAGGATGAATATATCAGCATTCGCCATATGCTGAAGCGCCTGCTCGTGACTTTGCGGCCCCACGAATTGCAGCCACTCGGGTGCCTCTGCCGGAGAAGCCAGTGCGCTCAACTGCCGCTTGAATTCGGAACTGATCGGCCCGACCAACTCCAGAACGAAATTCTTTTCCTCCAGTTGCCCGCAGGCTTGCACCAGTTCCGCGATGCCCTTGGTGGGCAAAATCTGTCCGACATACACGATCCGTTTCGTCTTCTCCGAATTCCCGCCCTTTTCCCCTTGCCGGCGAATCGCATCGAGCTCGGCGATTTCGACCATGTTCGGCAGAATCAACACCCGGACCTCCGGGAAATCAGCTTTGATGCATTTTTCGGATTGTTCGTCCAGCACGACCACCGCGTCGGCTAAATACATGGCGCAGCGGGTAAGTTTCCAATCCATGCCTTTTTGTTCGAAGATTTTCGGCAAACGCCCCATGTGATAGTGAATCACGCTGGGAATGCCGTGAAAACGCGCCATACGCAACGACAAGATGTCTTTAGGCGTTGCCAGGCCGCCGCTCGTGCAAAGATGAAAAACTCCCGGCCGGAATGCGCGAAAGGCCCGCAGCATAGAGCAAATATCCAAGGTGGCTTGCAGCGATCCGCTCGTGACTCTGGCCAAGGTGCCGTGATTCGTCACGTCGCGATAGCGCGCTTTGGTATCGACGAATTGCAGGTCGATCTCCGGGCGTTCCCCGATATGGGCGCGGATTATCCGCGACCAATTGCAGATTCCCCCATAGTCGGGCGGCGGCAACGGTGCGGCAATCAGAATGTGTAATTTTTCCTGCGCTGTCATATCGTTCTTTTTCATGGCTAAGACGCCTCGCCAGTCATCCCGGTCCTTGTTACCGATGGAAACCGGCAACCGCCGCTATTTCCGCCGGCCTTTCAACGTTCCTTTGAACTTTCCCCCGAAACGCGGTGTTGCAATAATTCTTTCCGCGAAAGTCGCTTTTCGGGTGGGTATAACAGTTTTTCATGCTCGACGATCGTATCTACGTCCCAGCGGAACTTGACAGCTTTTGCAGGACAGCCGACCGCGATTGCGTAGGGCGGCACATCTTTCGTGACGATCGAACCCGCGCCGACGATCGACCCGCGGCCAATCCGCACGCCGCGCAACACGATCGCCCGTGAGCCGATCCACACATCGTCCTCAATGACCACTCCCAAATCGTCGTCGGGTCGTTTGACGGTAACATCGGCCATGAATTGTCCGACGACCTCCGTGTTGTGCCGGCCGCCGATGATCATCACTTCCGGGCCGAACATCACCTTATTGCCGATGGTAATCGTCGATTTAGCCGCAATCAGCGTCGGCCGAGTGCCAAGAAATACATCGTCGCCCACCGAGATGCTTTCATAGGTATAGCTTCCGGCAGGATCAAAACGAAAATTGCGGCCGTGCGCGGCGAACAGCGGCCGCAGCAAATGCATCAGCAAGCGCCGCCATATCTTGCAGAGGAGAACAAAGGTTTTCGCAGCAAGGTGTGAGATCATGTTATCCATCGTATTTATACGGAAAATCTGGCGGACAGGATTATCCGCGGAGACACCATGACCGCGGTCAGCATAGGCATGGCGCGACTTATGCCGCGGAAATTGGATGCGCCTATTTTTTCAGCCGAGCCGCCATTTGGTCATAAATCCAGGCGTAGGTTTTTTCCAGGCCGTCGTAGAGCCGAATGGATGGTTCCCAGCCGAACAACTTTTTAATCAGGGTGTTATCGCTGTTTCGTCCGCGGACGCCTTTCGGCGCGCTCAGGTCGTAGCTGCGCTTAAGTTTCACGCCGCCGATTTTTTCAATCATATCCACCAATTGATTCACGGAGACTAATTCGTTCGAGCCAATGTTGATCGGTTCGACGACGTCGCTTGCTAGAAGCATCTGCACGCCCTTGAGGCAATCGTCGATATACATGAAGCTGCGGGTTTGCAGACCGTCTCCCCAGATGTTGATCTCGAGTTTGTTATCGAATTTCGCCTGGATGACTTTGCGACAGATGGCGGCGGGCGCCTTTTCCCGGCCGCCTTCCCAAGAGCCGTTCGGACCATAGACGTTGTGGAAACGCGCAACCCGCGTCCAGAGACCGTAATCCTCGCGAAAATGGCGGCACATGCGTTCGGAAAAAAGTTTTTCCCAACCGTAACCGTCTTCGGGCATGGCCGGGTAAGCGTCGGCTTCCTTGAGAGCCGTTACGTCGGTGTCTTTTTGCTTGTCGGCGTTATACACGCATGCCGAGGACGAATAAAAATACCTTTGCACTCCTACTTTGACGGCCGCTTGCAGCATTTGGGTGTTAATCAACACCGAAAGCATGCACAGCGCTTTGTTGTTTTCAATAAAGCCCATGCCCCCCATGTTCGCCGCGAAATTGAAGACCGTATGCGCGCCCTGGGCGGCGGCCTCGCAATTTTCGCGCAAGTTTAGGTCGAGCACGAGGTTTTCCACGTCGGGGAAACGTTGATACCATTCGTGCTGGGGTTTGATATCCACGGCACGGATCTTTTTATGACCTTGCCTGCGCAAATCGGCCACCATGTGGCCGCCGATGAATCCACCGCCGCCGTTTACGAGAATCAGTTCGTCTAACATGATATTTACCTTTCAATGGAGGAGAGAATAAATAACGAAAGCATGCTTGGTAACGCTTTCAGAACTATAACTTTAAATTTAGCCGCCGGCCTTGCGCACCGCTTTTTCGATAAAATCGCTTAAGGGGCCGACATAGTGATGGTAATCGAAACAATCTGCGACTCGTTGCCGGGCTTGGGCTTTCATGCGGGAAATCTCCGCGCGGGGAAGGTTCATCGCGCGTTCCAGCGCGCGAGTTAAATCGCCAACGCAGGGCCGCTCGACCAGCAACATTTCCTGTCCGTCGCGGATGTATTCGCCGATATCGCTGTGGGCATTGGAGATCAGCGGCAGTCCTTGCAGCATCATCTCCGGAAATTTCGTGGGAAAACATGCTTGCGACCAAGTCTCGATATCCCGCAGCATGATTAAAAAGTCGGCTTCAGCCACGCCGCGCAAATACTGTTCCCGGGGCAAGCGGCCGTGGCAGATCATCGCGTCGCCCAATCGATCAGCTAATTCTCGGGCCTTGGGTTCGAGGCAATGATAAAACCATTCTCGGGCAAGTCCATAAACATCCAAACGCACGCGCTGTCCGGCTTGCTTTATTCGGAGCATGGCGTCGAAAATCACATCCCATTTCTCGCGCAGATTGGATCCGGTGAAGACGAGCCGCAATTCGTCGAAATCGGCGCGAGATTTCTCGAATGCCGGCATCGCTTCCGCGCAAGCGACGTCGAGAAGCGTGGGAACGCGGATCGTCAAGCATTTTTGGGAGAGGAAATACTTCTCCAAATAGGAACTGATGGCAATGGCATTGCCGACTTTCGGCTGCAACCGCCGAAAACGATACTCCTGAGCCCAGTAAAAAGGACCAAACTGTTTCCCGGGTAAATGCCTGGAGTCAAACCATTCCGTGGTATCGGTAATCAGGGCGATATTTCGCCGCCGGCAAAATGACATCAACCGAGAAAGGAAAATTACGGAGGGATGATAGGCGATGATTGCTTTGACGGCCGATAAATTAAGGGTTTTCAAACGCTGAAAGGTCGTGTTTCCGCCGATGTGCGCCTGGAAATACCACTTCCAATGGTCAAACGATCCGCGCCCCGAATACTCACGGGTGAGATAGGGGAATCCCTGATAGGTGAAGGAACCGTCGGGTTGGCGATCCTCCGGCCGCGGTTTTTTTTCGCTCCCCGCGAAAAGCACCCTGTGGCCGGCTTCGCGCAGCGCTTTCCCCATTCCCAAAACGCGCAAAGCGGCGGCGCAGCCTTCGGGAAATTGAAACCCGCCCACATAAATAATGCTCGGCGCTTCGTACATGATATTATTTCAATAGGATCCACTTCTTGCGGATGAGCGGAAACATTTTAATTATTCGCTGTTACCTGTCGTGCCTGATGTTTCCCCGGGGGAAGGCCGTCGGGAATCGCCGACGATCCGCGCGGGATTGCCGACCACGATTGCATAAGCCGGCACGTCCCGAGCCACCACGGCTCCCGCGCTCACCACCGCGCCTTCGTGAATATGAACGCCCTTTAATATGATCGCTCGCGCGCCGATGAAAACATCGTCGTCAATGCGTATCGGAGAACTAATTATCCCCGCGCCCCGGCGGCGCTCCTGGGGATCGAGGGGATGGCCGTCGTTATCGACGATCAGCGCCCCCGAACCGATCAGCACGCGGTTGCCTATGTGGATTTCCGAAACCGCGGTGATGCTGCAACCGCTCACTCCCACGTCGTCTCCCAAGGATATCAAGGCGTTGTCGCCAACAGCGGTAAAAATGACCGGTTGAAAAACACCGATCGCGTTCTCCCGGAAGTTGCTGTTGGCCGAGAATCTTCTTCCGATTTTGAGGCGGGCCCCCAACGATTTGCGAAAATAAACCCAACCGTTCAATTTCCAGTCGAAATGCCATTTCACCCCTTGCAGGACGCAGCACAGCCAATCGCTCGGCGCCCCCATCGCGCGCCGCACGAATCGAAGCGGCTTGCGCAACCAATCAGGGAATAATTTGCCGTAATTCTTCAATCCCATTTTCTTGCGCCTCGATTATTGTAGTCCTAAAGGAATCATCGCTAGTCGCCCCGGGAGGGGTGTGAGTTGACGATCCGATTATCCATCTCGACAGCCTCTCTTTTTGCCCCGCAAATCGCTTTGAGGTCGGAAAACAACACGTAAGCCAACGGACACGGCACAAGCACGGCGCCGGCAACGACGTAACGCGAATCGGCATAGACGCCCGACATGATGACCAACGTCAAGTTGGCCAGAAACATCGACACGGCAAGCAAGGAGAAGAGTACCAGCAACCGGCGGTTCGCGCCGCCCGCCTCGCACTCGGATTGGCGCCGGAACCAATAGCGTCGCATCCCATGAACGACCAAAACCAATGGAATCATGAGAATCATGACCCAGCTCTTCGCAACAAGTTTGAGCACGCTTCGCGGATACGTCTCGGCGGCCCAGAGTAGAACCAAACCTTTGCGCTGGCTTATCACCGCGTGAGAGAATTCCGTTAGTCGCTCATTGGCCAGCACCGAGTCCTTGCCATACATGCGCTGTGATATCGGTACGGCGATTCTGAAAGTGTTATCGCCGTAGTTTCGGTCGTAAAGATAAAGATTGACCAGTTTGCCTGAATAAAACGCGTTTTTCATGCCGGCTTCCTGCCGCGCTCGATAAATCTGTTCGGCAAGGGGCTGGATTTCGGCGGGCAATCCGCCTTCCAGAATTTGAGCATCCAACAATTCCGTGGCCAACCCCGAAGCGCTGACACCCCCGAACGCGACCAATCCGAAATGTCCCACAAGATGCCAGCGCATGGCGCAATAAAGCACAAAGGGCGTCATCAGAGCAATGAACAGCGTTCCGGCAAGCATCATGGAATGCCGCCACTATGGCCATCACCGGCAGCAGTGGAATCAAGAAAAGATATACAGGGCGAATGTGATATGTTGCCGTCGTAATCACAATCACGCAGAACCACGCACCGACCGATCGCGGATAAGCAACTAACCACAAAAGGCATCCCATGGCGGTCGCGGATAAGATGACCGCCGGGAAGTCTGACAGCACCTGCGGAATGAGCCACAACTGCTGGATCGATCCCAGCAGCATTCCCGTGCTCAGAATGAATGCCGTCCACGGGGGAATGCCAAACCGTCTAAGACTGAAATCAAACAATAGAACGCCGGGCGCCAACAATATCCAGTGCAGCGCCGGAACCAGCGACCAGTCGTCGCAGAACATCGCGGGGATCTTCAAGAGAATCGGGTAGCCCAGCGTGCGAATCCCCGTCAGCGATGAACGTAACTCCGTTGAAGCCATCCGTATGTATCCGCTGCTATCAGGAGAGAATTGGCTTTTCCAATAGCCGAAACAGTATCCCGCTGCCATCAGCATGATTATCTCGAAAATCAGCCAGAATCGTGGGTTTCGTAGTAAAAACATGGTCACTAACTATGGTTTTGAAAGTTGCTTTCCTTCACGGCGGCGAGATCGAGTCGTGCAATGAAGTGCAGAGACCGCTCAAAGACCCAGGCTGCAAACCAGGGATAGAGCCCCAGCGAGGTAATCTCGGCACTCTTGTGCAGCCCGAGTTCAACAAATAACATGTCCCACTGCTTGCTCGTTAGGAAGTTGTACGGCAAGGCAATCCCGTGGTGTGCGTTGCCTATGTGGTCCATGAAACGCAGGGTGGCGCTTGCTAAAAATCCGTCCGCGAAATGGTCTTTTATGACAATCGAACGTCGTGTTACGCGGGCCGCTTCGCCAAGCACAATTCGCGGATCGTGGGTATGGTGCAGTACATCGATCAAAACTACCGCGTCAAACAACCGGTCAGCGCAAGGCAGTTGCCGGCCATCGTACGGATGCACCGCGATATGCGCGTTGGGACGCACAAGAACGTCATAACCTTCTATGCTCAGGTCGGGGCGTTGAGAAAGAACCAGCGAGTCCAGCAGACCGTCGCCACAACCGATGTCTACCACCTTAGCGCCCTGCGGC
>JBEKSO010000287.1:0-5973 GCA_049516935.1 Thermoguttaceae bacterium | reverse complement strand
GGGGTGGAACAAGCCGATGTGATCCGGGCCCTGGTTTCGGCGGGCATACCCGTGATGACCCACTGCGGATTGCGCCCGCAAAATATCCATCGCATGGGCGGATATCGGGCCCAGCGCGATGAAGAGCAATTGCTGGCCGACGCCCGGGCGGCCGAACAGGCCGGGGCGTTTGCCATAGTGCTGGAATGCATGCCGGCCGAAGCCGCGGCGCGGATCAGCAAGACCCTGAAAATTCCCACCATTGGAATCGGCTCGGGCGCCGGGTGCGACGGCCAAATACTGGTCTTTCACGACCTCTTAGGACTGACCCCCGGGCGCGTGCCGCGGCACGTCAAGGCATACGCCGATCTGAAAAGCGTCGTCGCCCAGGCCGTGGCCCAGTATCGCGATGAAGTCCGCAGCGGCGCGTTCCCCGGCAAGGAACACGCGGTTTGAATCTGGCCCCGGTAATCCGGGCCGACACGGCCCGGCTCTGCAACGAGTATGCGTAATTTCTCTGCGCGATGCCAAAGTGTCTTCACTTTAAACATCGGCAATTGGGCTTTATCCGCGCCCGGTATTCTTTTAATGCGTAAAATTGACGGGAGGAGATTTATAAAAAGGGTTGTATTCCCTTATCCCACAACGCGGCTTATGGTCGCAATCAAATCGCGACCAATGGTCGCGGCTTTACATATTGAACAAATTGCAATACATGTCCAATCAACTAGCCGGCGAGATCAGCCAGTATTTGTTGCAGCACGCCGAGAATCCGGTCCAGTGGCATGCTTGGAACGCGGAGGCGCTGGAGTTGGCCCGGGCACGGCAGGCGCCGATTTTCTTGTCGATTGGATATTCTTCCTGTCATTGGTGCCACGTAATGGCCCATGAAAGTTTCGAGGACCGGCGGATTGCCGATTTGCTAAACGAGCATTTCGTGAGCATCAAAGTGGATCGGGAGGAGCGGCCGGACCTGGATCAGATTTACATGGAGGCCGTGCAACTGATGACGGGGCAGGGCGGGTGGCCGCTGTCGGTATTTCTCACGCCCGAGGGGCAGCCGTTTTTCGGCGGGACTTATTGGCCCGCGCAAAAGCGATACAACATGCCCGGTTTTGATTTGATATTGCAGGCGGTTGCGGAGGCATGGGAAAAACGCCGCGGGGAATTGGTCGATCAGGCCGCCAAAGTCACGGGCATTTTGCGGGAGAACAATTTTGCCGAACACGCCGCCGGGCCCTTGGAATTGGACGAGCGTATTTTGGAGGCGGCCGAAGCGGTGCTCGTGCAATCGTTCGACCCGCAATACGGCGGTTTCGGTCCGGCGCCGAAATTTCCCCAGCCGCTGGTGCTGAACTTGCTTTTGAGCCGTTGGACTCATGCGGCCGACGATGAACTGCTGCACGTCGTCACCACCACGCTGGATCGCATGGCCATGGGCGGAATTAACGATCAACTGGGCGGCGGATTCCATCGCTACAGCGTCGATGCCCGCTGGATCGTGCCGCATTTTGAAAAAATGCTGTACGACAACGCCTTGTTGAGCACGTGCTACCTGAAGGCCTGGCAAGCCGCCAATAATCAGTCCGCTCTCCGGGCACCGACCGAAGGTTGGTCGGGAGAGGGCCAGGGTGAGGGCGTTTCAAGCCATTATGCCGACGCGGCCCGTGAAACGCTGGATTACGTGCTTCGCGACATGACTGCTCCTCAAGGCGGATTTTACAGCGCGGAAGACGCCGACAGCGAAGGGCAGGAAGGGAAATTCTATGTTTGGACCATGGACCAGATTCAGGACGTGCTGGGGCTCGAAACGGCCGCCACGTTCAGCCGCGTGTATGACGTCAGCGAGACGGGCAATTTCGAGGGGCAAAACATCCTCTACCTTTCCCGCCCCATCGAGTTGGAAGCCAAAATGCTGGGCCGCGATGCGGCGGAGCTGAAAAACGAGTTGACCGAGGCGCGGAAAAAACTCTTTGCGGCCCGGGAAAAACGGCTACGTCCGGCCCGGGACGAAAAAATCATGGTGGCTTGGAACGGCTTGATGATCGACGCGCTGGCCCAGGCCGGGGCCGTGCTGGGCGAGAAACGCTTTAGCGAGGCCGCCGCCAAGGCCGCCTCTTTTCTGCTTACCCGGTTACGCGCCGAACCCGGCCGGCTGATGCATTGCGCACGCAACGGGCAGGTAAAGTACAACGCGTATCTCGACGATTACGCGGCTCTGGGGAATGCCTTGGTTACGCTTCACGAAACAAATGCCGGCGGCCCTTGGCTGCAGCCGGCCGTGGAGTTGGCCGAGGAACTGCTGCGGCGTTTCGCCGATCCGGAGCAGGGCGGATTTTTTTACACACCCGCGGATCACGAACCGCTTATCGCGCGAAAAAAAGATTTTATCGACGGCTCGGTTCCCAGCGGCAACGGCCTGGCGGCGATGCTGCTTTTGCGCTTGGCGCGGATTTGCAGTCGCGAGGATTATCGCAAAACGGCTTATGACACGCTGCGCGCGGGGGCCGCTTTCATGCGGCAATTTCCCAGCGGCACGTGTCAGATGCTAACGGCACTGGACACATATTATTCCACCATGTAGCAGGCACACTCCGTGTGCCGTTCTTTTAATAAGCGATAAGAGCCATTTATAGACGGCACACGGAGTGTGCCTGCTACAAACTACTTTTTACCGCGCAAGCTGAGGATCAACTCCACTTCGCCGATGGGCACGCCGAGGCGTTGGGCAATCGCCGAATCGCTCAGGCCGTAATCGGCCAGGGCATATATTTCTTGCTTACGATTCTGGGTGGAAACTCCGGCTATACTTGGCGCCGGCGCAGGCCGTAAGCCCTGAGCCTGACTGGTCGGCAAGCCGGCCTGGTTTTTTTCTCCCATGTGCGGAGGGCCGGGTTTGGGGGTGAAGAGTGGAGAGCCGACGGACGGTATTCGATTTGACGGCGGGGCGTTATGGGTGTCATCCCGGCTTTCCATTGCCGCCTCTAGACGTGAAGCGGCCCGGTCGGCCTCGGCGATCAGGGCTTGCAAGGCCGACATTTTGCTGTCCAACTGGGCCTTCAATTCCCGGGCCGTCTCGTGCATGTCGACTTCCCACTGGGCCGTCTTGGGCGAGGCGTCCAAGTGCCGCTGGGATGTTGCCGGGGGCGTTGCCGGTGCGGCAGTTGAATTGTCACCCGAACGAGGATAGGCGGTTACACTGCCATCGTAACGAGGCCGGGCGGCCCGCACCCACTTGGGTTCCTGCTGACGTTGCCGGTTGAAATAGCGGCTGGTGCGCATCAACAGGATAAACGATATGCCCAGCACCACAACTATAAAAACAAAAGCCGCGGGCGAGTTGATTTGATTGAAAAGATTCATGGTTTCCATCCTTGAATGATAAGGCGGCAGTTCAACTGCCACATCAACATATATATATTGGTCTCCCGGCACAAGTGCAGGAGTTCTTGAGTCTCGGAGAAAGAATGGCGCATGAAAAGTCAGAGCCGGGGCGTGTCGCCCCGGCATTTCCGGGCCGACACGGCCCGGCTCTGATGAAAAAACGCCATTATTTACCTGAGACTCAATAAACAAAGCAGTGGGCAATAAATTGCCCACCCCATTTCAGGTTATTTTTCCACAATTTTCGAAGGATCGAAGGCCTTTTGCGCGGCTTCGTACACATCGCCCAGCGGTAAGTTATGCTCCAGCGCGATGCGGCGGCAGGCATCGAATTCGGGAGTGAAACGGGGAATATCTACGTCCAGCCAGCCGATCTTTCCCTCGACAGGTCCCCAAACGGTGTCCACGGCGTGCGATTTCCGCGCTAAGACGCGCCGATCGAGCGACGAACGGCGAACGCCCAAAGTGGCAGTTTCCCGGAAGATGATCTTTTCCAGGCGATCGGCCTCGGATGGCCGGCACAATACGCTAAGCAGCACGCCGGGCCGATTTTTTTTCATACTGATGGCAGTGGTGTAGACGTCCAAGGCCCCGGCATCCCAAAGCCGTTCGATGCAGTAGCCGATCAATTCGCCGCTGGCGTCGTCAAGATTGGTTTCCAACCGATAGATCTGATCGGTGGGGGCGTAGTCGCCGGCGGCAAGCGATTCGCCCAGAATAATTCGCAGGATATTGGGGCGATTAGGCCAGTCGTTGCCGCCCGCCCCGCAGCCGATCCGCTGGGGAATCATGGAGGGGACGGGTCCGAAATCCCGGACCAGCACGGATAAAATCGCGGCGCCGGTGGGGGTGGTCAATTCGCCCTGAATGTCCGATTCGGCCAAGGGAATGCCCAGCAACAATTCGGCCGTGGCTGGAGCGGGAATGCTGCATAGGCCGTGCACCATTGAAATCGTACCCCAGCCGGTGGGCACGGGCGAGGCCGTGATCCGTTCAACGCCCAGCAAGTCGAAGCCCACCGCCGCACCGACCACGTCGGCAATGGCGTCGGCCGCGCCTACCTCGTGAAAATGGATTGTATCGACCGCCATGCCGTGAACCTTGGCTTCGGCCTCGGCCAGGCGAGTGAAGATTTGGCGGGCGGAGTTTTTTTGCCGCTCCGTCAGGCGGCCGGCGTCGAGCATGGCGAGAATCTGCCGCAAATGACGATGCTCGTGCTCGGGCGGATATACTACATCGACCTTTGTCGCCCGAAATCCTTGCCGCTTGACCTCGCGCGCAACCAGGCGGCAATCGGGCAGGCCCAGCGAGCCGATGACCGCGCCGAGGTCTTCGATCTTCACGCCCGCATCGACCAGTGCGCCGAGCGTCATATCGCCGCTGATGCCGCAAGCACAATCGAGGTAGGCAATTTTGGTCATGTTCGTAACAGCGAAAAAACCGCTACTAAGTTGGGGCAGCAGTTAAACTGCTGCCCCAACATAACGGGCAAAATATTACAATTTAAAGTTAAAAGTATGGCTGAGGAATCGCCAGAACCGCGTACCCAGGGGGATCCAATCGGTCTGGATGCGGGCGGTGCCGCGGAGTCCCAATAGCATCAGACCGGAATCGTCGTCCAGGGGCACGCGGGCCTGGTACGAGGTGCTCACGGGACGTTCCGCGCCGGTAAGCGGGTCGGTCTTGGTGGCCAATTCGCCGCCTGCTTTGTTCGACAGCCGTTGCGGGCTGATTTTCAATTCCGATTCGGCAATTTCGGCGACTTTACTGGTAAAGGTGTCGTGGGGAAGTTCGTTGATTTTGATGTATACGAATTGATCGGGGCGGACAAGGTTTCGATCGGCCTGGTCGATAATCACGACTGCTTCGAGTTTGCGGGGATCGCCGATTTGACAGAACAGCACGTTTTCCTGCAAGAAGGCGCCCAGATTTTCCTTTTTCAGGGGCGAGCCGGACCAGGCGGGCAACTGCCCGTCCGGATCTTCACGGTGAGGCACCAGTTGGGGAGGCAAAACCGTGCCGGCGATAGGCGCTTTTAGACGCAAGCGATCAAAATCGGCCTGTTTTTTTTGCAGTTGCTCTTCGGCCGCCTTAAGGGATTCCAGTGTCGCGGGGATCTCGTCCTGGGCATGCGGATCGTTGTATGATTGCCGGCGCAGGCTTTCCAGTTTGCTTTGATATTGTCTTTTTTGCATGGTGAGCTTGCCGATTTCCTGTTCCAGTTCGATGTTCCGCAATTGCCCGAGCTGCGCTCCCTTATCGACTTGCTGGCCTGGAGTCACGTCGATCGACGCGAGCTTGCCGGGCACCTCGACGTACACCGGTTTGGCGTCGCGGGCCTGGATTTCAAAAGTCGCCAGCACGCTGTGCGGCAAGGGTACAAAGAGCACGAACAATACCACGGCCGCCAACAGGCTTAGCGTGGCGTACATGTGAGTTTTTTTCACTTTATCAAGCCTCCCCGGCACGTAGAAAAATTTTCCCAACTGATACAGCGGCGTGAAAAACAGCGCCCACAACGACGCCGCCACCACCAACTGGCCGACAAACTTCAAATGGTAGGATTCGAATAATTTGTATAAAAACCAACAGATCGAAAAGGCGATAACC
>JBEKSO010000286.1:0-5978 GCA_049516935.1 Thermoguttaceae bacterium | reverse complement strand
CACCACAGCGAGTGTACTAGTTTATTCGCCGCCCGGGGCCGGGTTTTTGGGGGTTACCTTCACGCAGCCCGCCACCATTTCCATCCAGGATTGGAACATAGACTTGTCCAGGACGGCGGGCCAGCGCCAAATAAGGATGACCAAGGCATCGTTTTCATCGTGGAACATCAACTCAACGGTTCCGTTTAACTGGATGAACTGACCTTCTCCGTCAGGCTTGACGTAATAAAATTGTTGATTTCCGGTGGCCTGGCACTCTTGCCAAAGAATGTCACGGGCTTCGGGCGTTTCGGCCTTTAAATCGGTCAGCGGGGTGGCGTCTTGAATTTTAGAGACCAGATCGGCCTGCATGCGTTTGGGGATATTTCCCCTGTTTTGCCGCGTAGTCACGGCCACATACAAATAATACGCCTGTTTGCCATGTTTCTGGTCCTCAACGAATCCTTCGAAGGTCAGTTTCAGGTCGGCTACGTCAACTACGTTGGGTTTTAACCGCTTGGGGTCGATCGGTTTTCCGTCGGGTGAAGCGCTTTCCTGCAAAGGCGGGTTCTCAAAACCAGCGGATGACAAGGTTTCAAAGGCTTTTTGGTTAGAAGTGTTTTTTTGCGGAACGCGAAGCGATACCTGCGTGCCGGGCACATCAATAGGAGACGACAAGAGTACGAACTTGGAACCCATTTTAAGTTCGTTAATCCGCTTATCCAGGCGTTGTTCGTAATCGCCCGTGCCGCATCCCGCCGAAAAAACCAAAAACAACATGACGCCTGCCGCTATATATCTATTTGTTACTTTGCGATTCATCAGTGCAACTCGATGTGGAAGGATTTTAATGCTTGGTATATTTAGCCCCGGGTGAATACACCCGGGGGTTCGATTATTTTCTGCATTTTAACCCCCCGCGTATTCACGGGGGGCTAAATATCAAATGAATTGTCGCACTCGGGGAGTGCCGTTGTCAAGCGTCACTCGAAAATCAGGTAGCCGAACCCCTCCGGCGACACCTGGGTGGAGGCAGGGGCGGACCAGGATTGAAAACCCACGCCGGGGATCGTCCGCTGCACTCCCACGGCCCATGTATCCCGCGATTTGACGGGTGGCGCGGGCATCTTGCCCGTGCTATTCATCTCGGCAGGTGGCACGGGCATCTTGCCCGTGTCCGCATCGCTGGAACGCCCATCGGTACTGGCAAGTTGCCCGTGCCACCCGGTAAGTTGACCCAAGGGAACGGCGGCCTCGACGGTCCAGGCGTTGTCGGTCAAGTCGGCGGCCACGAACCAGGTGGGGTTCCAGGCCGCAGAGCCCCACAGCGAATCGGCCGTAAAACCGCGGTAGTCAAAGGAAAGGCGATAATATGTGGCGAAGTCGCGGTCGATGTCGATCAGAACGTCTACGTGATCCTGGGCCGCCAGATCGGCATCGCGCGGCCGCGGCGTCAGGGCAGGCTCGTATTTCACACCGGGCGCGCGCCGGCAACTTACGGCAATATACAAAAACTCGTCGTCGTAAGCGAAAGCAACCAGGGCGGGCCAATCGTCGTCGTCCTTCAGTGCGTTTTTAAGGGCTACTGATTCGACTTTTTGCCAAACGGCGTCGTCCAGGCGCCCGTCCAACTTGGGCCTGGCCGCTACCTTCCAGCATTTCTGCGTGGGTTTGGACTGCTTGTTTTTGGGATCGGCCAGCCATAATTCGCCTTGGGCGCAGGCCGACCATGCGTTTGCATCGGGACCGCGGGTTTCAAGGAGGTAGAATTGTTCGGCCTGTTTGGGCAAACCTTGCATTCGCCAGGCCGCGGCCAGGGGAAATCTCAACGCCGGCTCGGCGAACAGATCAGGGCGGGTCCGCTCGATCTGCTTGCCCAAGGCCGCGGCATGGGCCAATCGGTCTTGGAATTTCGCGGCATCGAGCGCGGGCGTCGCGGCTTGCCCGAGGACTGCCGCTTTTTGCCCGGACTGCTCCTGCCATGCGATTTCTCCGCTTGCGTAGTATTGAACCAGCCAGAGCAAGGCCTCACGGGCAAGTGGATGCTGCGGATAGCGTTCGGCGAGCAGGGTGTATGATTGGGCTGCCAAAGGCCAGCGACCGGTGCGATGATATTGGTCGGCAATGCGGTAGAGCATGCGGGCGGCGGTGTTGTCGTCCAGGCCGCGGATCAATTCGCCGCTTTGAGCCAAGAGGTCGGCATCCTCGCCGGGGTTGCGAATCGCTTGGTCCAGGATGGCCTGTGCGTTGCGTTGTTTTAGGGCCATGTGCTCGAGCGCGTCGATATTATCCAGCGGCGCTTGGGATAAATCTCGCCGGGCTTCTCCGCCCGGAGTCAGGGCCAGGCCGGCCATCAGGTCGCGGGATTGTTGACTGTCGGGGGCGTGGTCGGCCAAGGCGCT
The DNA here is from genome assembly GCA_049516935.1 of Thermoguttaceae bacterium. Taxonomy (GTDB): domain Bacteria; phylum Planctomycetota; class Planctomycetia; order Pirellulales; family Thermoguttaceae; genus JBEKIK01. The sequence goes on along the minus strand of JBEKSO010000286.1, from coordinate 3,597 downwards.
GAATCCCAGCGTCGTTGCCGGAAGGCAAAAGCGGTCGGTTAGCAGACCACGGGGTTCGGTTGCGGCATCGGCCAGGGATCGGCCCAGCCGGGCGGAAAACTGCGACGCGGATAAAGCGTTCGGACCGTGCGTGCCCGGATCCGCGGCGGCGTAGACTTTTTTTACTTGCCAGGGACTCAAGCCCGCCTCGGCGATCTGCCCGGGATAGCAAGTTGGATCGGCCGCCTTATCGACTGCCTGCAACACGGTCTTGCCGATCAACGGACCGAGTTGATCGGCGCCGGGGGAATTTGCGTTGTTGGTTACGACCGTGTCGGGGCGCCACAGGCGTAATTGCCGGACAATATGTTCTTCCAGGGCATCCATGCCGCGGCCGTCGTGGATGACATCCCAACCTTTGATATACTGCTGGGCAGTAAGTTGCACGCCGCATTGTCGCAGGGGAAACTGCCAGGCAAGATCGGCCTGGCTGCCGCCCACGGAGATCACGGCTTGGTGCAGGCGTTCGGCCAGGGGCACGTCGTCGTTGGGGCGGATCTCGATATCGCGCCGGGTGAGGACTTCGACCGCGCTGAGATATCCGTCGTTGCCCGAGAGTTTGGCGAGCAATTCCAAGGGCACGTCGTCGGCTTGGGCGAAAAGCGCGAGCACCGCCGCACGGGTTCCGCCGGAGCGTTGCCGTTGCCAGGTGCGCCCGCCGTCGCCGGTTGCCAGTATAGTTCCCAACGCTCCAACGGCCCAACCATGCTCGTCATCGACAAAAGTCATCGCCGCAAGCGGTGTGGAAACTCCGCTGGAGAAGGAAGTCCAGGAGGCGCCGGCGTCGGGTGTGAAAAAGACCCGGGCGCCGGGAGTTCCCGCGATCCAGGCCTTGGGACCGCGAACGGCCAGGGCGGCGAAATCGAAATACCGGGCCGCTTGGGCGGGAAAATTGCCCGCGGGAGCCCGCCACGCCGCACCGGCGTTTCCGGTAAGCATCACAAGTCCGCCGTCGCCGACCAGCCAGCCGTAGAGCTGGGGCGCCAGCCGCAATTGGCGAAGATTTTGCAGTCCGGAATCGTTGATGCAAAAGGATTCGATTTTGCCGCGGCCGGCCGTAGCCGCCGCGGCATAACAGCCGGCCAATGCCCCGGCGCTGGGAGTAAGGAAATCGCCGGTCAACCAGGCTGAACCGCCGGAGCCGAACAAGGGGCGCCAACTTCGGCCGCCGTCGTCCGATGTGAATACGCCCGAGCCGTACATGGCCGAGGGAAAGCCGATTGCCCAGCCGTGATCGGGGTCGGTAAAAAGGATTTTTTTCAGCAACGGCAGCATCAGGCGGGAATTGCGGGTCCAAGTTTGACCGCCGTCGCGGGTGGCAAGCAGCACGCCTGCGCCGGTGTGCGAATAGGGTTGGGCCGATCCGCCCGCGGCGTAGCCGATTTTTCTGGTCAGGAAACAAACCGACTGCAACGGGCAATTCACCCCGCAGGGCTGCAAGCACCATTGCCGGCCGCCGTCTTGGGTGTGCCAGATGACGCCGTGATCGCCCACCGCCCAGCCGAATTGATCGTCGACAAAGCAAACGTCGGCCAGGCGGGCGTCGCTTAAAAACGATTCGGGACAGACGTTGCCGGGATCGGAATAGGGATTGGCGGCCTGTGCCGGGGATGCGGAAGCAGGGCCGGCATTTTCGCCGGGGATTCCGAAAACAGGGCGTTCCGGCGGGGCGGTTCGATCGGCGTCCTTTTGCGAAGCGATGGTCAGCAGCAATGCCAGCACGGCCGATGTGAGCATGGCTTTATACTGTATTTCTCTGTAAAGCCGCGACCATTGGTCGCGGTAAAAGGTTCACAACGTAGTCAATTTTTCCGCAAGCGCGACCAATGGTCGCGGCTTTACACCGATAATGAAAATCAAGATTATTTCGTAGCCGCCAAGACTACAAGGAAAACAATCCACACGATTTCCAATGCAACGGCAACGGCAAGAAGGCACTTTTGCAGAGTTGTGGGCTTTGACGGATGCGGCATCGATCCGTCGCGGCGTGCGGCGTCTTTTTCCGGGTATTTTGTTTCCGCCGATGCCGGATGATCCGCTGCGTTTTTGCTGTCGGTTTTAGCTTTATCCGCTAAACGAGATTTGTTATGACGGCGTTTGGACATCGTTCGATAGTCTATAGCCTTTTCATTGCGGCGGGGTGATGCGAAAATCGTCGCGGAAGGCGGTGTCGAAATCGTAGAGATCGTTAAAATCGACCCGGGTGTCGGAAGGAGTTTTTTTCATTTTTCCGATGCGGATCAGGTTGAAGACTACTTCGCCGAAATCGCCCGTGTTGTGAAGCCCCCAGGAATTGAGCACGATTTTTGCCATGTAACCGTATTGATGCAAGGCGTAAAGACGGATAGCCTCGCAGAGTTCCTGCCCGGTTACGTGCCGTTCGGGTGTTTCTTCGGGCTTAATGGCGGCTGGGGCGTGCGCGTGTAATTCGCCGGGCTTTTCGGCCCCCATGCCCAATTCGTTTTGGGCATAGTTCAAGGCCTCGAAGATGAATATATAGGCCTCTGGTTTGAACCGCCGGTCTTCTTGCAGCAATGCGACAAAAGAGTCGGAAGGATCGATCATGGCGATATTAAAATGATGAATGATGAAGGATGAATTTTGCATTAACCGGCTTGCGGATTCGCACCGGGTACCTTCTGGGCGACTCTCCACTGTCTACCGTCCACTTGCTATCTACCATTTACCATCTTCCATTTATCAGGCTTATTCTATCTGCCGGTCATCTTCCTGATCGGACGCTTCGGGCTCGGGCTCGACGGGTATGGGTGGCGCGGTTTTATCGAGTTCGGCTTTGTCGAAGGGCACCGACAAGCGGCGGTGATCGTCGGTAAGCACCTGGAGTTGGCCGCCGAGGATTTCATGCCCGATTACTTTTCCCCGGCCCTCGGGGGTGATGACGATCGATCCCAGCGGCGGGAATAGTTTTTGCAAGTCTTCGTAAATATCGAATTCGTAGCGCAGGCAGCACTTCAAGCGCCCGCAGCGCCCGGAGATTTTTGTCGGATCGAGCGTGGCTTTCTGCAGCTTGGCCATGCGCATGGAAACGGGGGGCATCTCGACGAGATGGGTGTTGCAGCAGACCGGGCAACCGCAGTCGCCGTAGTCGGCCAGGAGCTTGGCTTCGTCGCGGACCCCGATTTGCCGCATTTCGATGCGGGTTTGAAACTCGCCGGCCAGGAGCCGGACCAGTTCGCGGAAATCGACGCGGTTGTCGGCCAGGTAGTAGATAACGATCCGCTCGCCGCCGAAAATGCGCTCCAAGTCGACCAGTTGCATTTTCAAATCCAATTGGGCAATGTAACGCTGGCATACGCCCAATTCATCGCCGGTGTGTTTTTCGATGCGGGCCAGTTCGTTGGCGTCTTCGGGGGTCATGGCGCGGAGGATTTGCCCGGTGGGCGGATCGGTCAGCCGGCCGAGGGCGTCGGGCGTGGCCTCGGCCAGTATTTCGCCGGCCTCCAGGCCGCGGTCGGTTCGGCTAATGACCCGCATACCCCGGCGGAATGACTGGCCCGCCGGGGCGGAAAACACCCCCAGGAATCGCATTACCCCGTA
>JBEKSO010000285.1:0-5999 GCA_049516935.1 Thermoguttaceae bacterium | reverse complement strand
CGCGAGAAGCCGTAAATCGCTTCCATGCCGGCGTTCCACAGAATAATTTCATTGTTGAGGTTTCGTACAAGGATTGGAGCATGCTCCAGCAATTTGGCCTGTTGCAGCAAGCGGTCTTCGCTTTGCCGCAGAGCCTTTTCCATCCGTTTTCGTTCGATTGCATGATGGATCGACCGCAGGAGCATGCGGGACGGGGTCTGACCCTTCACCAGATAGTCCTGGGCGCCTTTGCGTACGGCCTCAATTCCCACGTCCTCGTCTTCCAGGCCTGTCAAAACAATAATGGGCAGGTGCGGAGCGGCGGAATTGGCCCGCTCTAGCGTGGCTAAACCCATGCTATCGGGCAGCCCAAGATCGAGCAGGACGACATCGACTTGATCTCCCTGCTTGATGTATTCCGCAGCCTGCTGCAAACGTTCGACGTGTGTGATTTCCAGTTGCTCTTCAACCTGAGCCAATGTCTCGCGCAGCAAATCGGCGTCGCTGGGATTGTCTTCGACCAACAGGATATGGAGAGCACCTTCGCTCATAAAGTGTTTCCTCGCAGGTTTACAGCGATTTTCGCTTGGGCAGTTTCACGACGGTCAGCCAGAATTCCTCGATCGACTTGACGACGTGCATGAACTGCTTGAAATCGACCGGCTTGGTGATGTAGCAGTTGGCGTGCAACTGGTAGGAGCGGATAATGTCTTCTTCGGCCTGTGAAGTGGTCAGGATCACAACGGGAATTTCCGCAAGCTGCGGGTCGGCCTTGATCTCCTCGAGCACCTGCCGGCCGTCCTTCTTAGGCAAGTTCAAATCCAGCAGGATAATGTCGGGGCGGGGCGCATCGGCGTACTCTCCCCTTTTGTAGAGGAACTCGACCGCCTTTGCGCCGTCATCAACGACATTGAGACGGTTGCGGACCTTGGCGTCCTGCAAGGCTTCCTTGGTCAGGTCCACGTCGCCGGGATTGTCCTCGATAAGAAGAATCTCAATTGCTCGCCAATCTTTTGAATTTTGATTCATAAAAGTTTCCTATATTGGGATGGTGAAGAAGAAATTCGTGCCTTTGTCCGGCTCGCTGGCGGCCCATATTCGGCCGCCGTGGCGTTCGATGATCCGCTTGCAGATTGCCAAGCCGATGCCCGTGCCCGGATACTGTCCGCGGCCGTGCAAACGCTGGAAAATCATAAATATTTTGTCTTCGTATTGCTGCTCGAAACCGATGCCGTTGTCCTCGACGCGAAAGAGCCAATGCGACTGATCTTTTCGCGCTGAAACATGGATTTGGGGCGGGCGCTGGGGAGAGCGGAACTTGATGGCGTTGCCGACGAGGTTCTGGAAGAGTTGGGCCAATTGCGTCTGGTCCGCGCTCAGCACGGGCAGCGAATCATGCGTAACATTTGCGCCGCTCTCCTTGATGGCCGAGCCCAGGTTTCGCAATGCCGACTCGAAGGCTTTATTGCAGTCCACGTTTCGCAATTCTTCGCCGCGGGTGTTCACCCGCGAATAGTCCAATAAATCCCGAATCAGAATGGACATCCTTGCGGCCCCGTCCACCGAGTAGTCGATGTATTTATCGGCCTTCTCATCGAGTTGCCCTTTATAGCGCTCGCTTAGGAGTTGCAGGTAGCCGGAGATCATTCGCAGGGGTTCTTGAAGGTCGTGCGAGGCCGCGTAAGCGAACTGTTCCAGGTCCCGGTTCGAGCGGGACAACTCTTCGGTCCGCTGGGTCACCAACTCCTCCAGGTGCTCGCGGTAATGATTGAGTTCTTCTTCGGCCCGCTTGCGCTCGGTAATGTCGCGGGCGGCGGCGAATACGCCCTGCACCTGGCCGGCCTCGTTTTTGTAAATGGCGGCATTGTAGAGCACGTCCATTGTCCTGCCGGAGGCGTGGCGGATCGTCAGCGGATAGTCCCTCACGAAGCCTTCCGAAATTACCTTGCGATAACCTTCGTCCGCCTGCTGCGGCTCGGTAAAATAGCTGGAAAAAACGCTGCCGATAAGATCATTGCGGGCGACGCCCGTGGCAAGTTCGGTGGCCTGGTTGACGTCGGTAATATTTCCTTCGTGACTGATGGTCACCAGCGGGTCGAGGCTGGCTTCGAGCAAGCCGCGCGCATACAGCGATGCCGCTCGCAGGGCCTGCTCGGCCCGCTTGCGCTCGGTAATGTCGCGGGCGGCGGCGAACACGCCTTGAGTCTCGCCGGCCTCGTTTTTGTAAACGGTGGCATTATAGAGCACGTCCATCGTACTGCCGGAGACGTGGCGGATTGTCAGCGGATAGTCGCGCACTAATCCTTCGGCGAGAACCTTCAGGTAGCCCTCGTTGGCCTTGTGCGGTTCCGTGAAGTAGTCGGAGAAATTGCTGCCGATGAGCCGCTCGCGCGATACGCCGGTTGCCAGTTCGGTGGCCTTGTTAACGTCCGTGACCTTGCCTTCGGGACTGATGGTCACCAACGGGTCGAGGCTGGCTTCCAACAGGCTCCTCGCATAACGGAATGCCGCGCGCGATTCGCCGGTCCGCTCCGCCACTCGTTGTTCCAACTCCTGGTTGGCCGTTAGCAAGGCTTCCTCGGCCAGTAGTTGCTGACGTTCCGATAGTCTGGATACCGACGCGGCCCTAAGAACAAGCGAGGAGAGCAAAGTAATCATAATGAGCATCATCACCGCGGTGCCGAAGGCAGCTACATAGTACCCCTGTTCTTCTCCGCGGAGGCGGAACCATCCCAAGACAAGAGGCACGAGAATTGCGGGCGGGAGGAGGCGCCGGGCTATGCTGCCGCCGATTCCCTTGTCATAAACCAGCGATGCAATGCCCTCCGTGGGATATGCAAATAAAATGCCCGCGGCCAAAACCCCCAGGGCCAATGCCGTGTGGAAGGCAATTGCCGTGGACTTTGCTATGCCGTACAAAGACTCGGCCCCGTAGGCGTAGCCGATAAGTCCGGGTGCGGCAATCAAGCCGATGCCGATGGCCAGAATTTGCAGGAGGGTATGGTACTTTTTGGATCGCTCGTGCAAGAGCAAAAGCGCAATGCCGCCCAATATGAAACACAGCGAAGCCGGCGGGCCCGGACGTCCCGGGCTCAAGCTCCCAGGCGGACCGGGCGGTTCATGGAATAATATCTGGTCGATCCCCAAATTCCAATCGACCGTGTGCTCGCTAAGGCTCAGTACGCCGACGATCAGCACCAGCGCTGCACATACCTGTCCCACCCGTTGCGACCATTTATGTTGCTGGTCCAGAATAAAAAGGCACAGCGACAATCCCGCCAGCAGTAGGGCAATTGCAGTGTTGGCCTTGATCGCAATCCCGTGGTGCAGGAATTGCTTGAAAGTTTCGATATCGAAAATCCACCCCAGCAAACCGATCATGCCAATGAGCATAACTAAGATGCCGGCGCATAAAGTCGGCAATGAGTAACGTAGACGGTCACGAAGCCGACTTTCCATGAGTCACCTGTTGAACATTTCCTCGCTAATGCAGGCAAAGAAAAAGAACTATAGACGTTCAAGGTCTAATCCACGCCGGACGGTCACTATAATAGCGCAATTCTTAATCTAGATACTTAAGTCGGAGAAATCAATACAAATAGCTGCCTGATAAGAAATTGGCAGATTTAGGAGAATTTGTCCAAGAATCCCCCCCATGGCTAGCCAGAAGCCACTCCTGTCATCGGATGCGAAAAATGCCTTCTCATACCGCCATTTCAGATGCGGCTGCGCCACTGAAGATAGTTGGAGGCGCGCCTGCTGTCATGCCCGGCGCGGCGGCATCTCTGATCCCTCATCTTTCGAGACCAACCGGTTCCTCGGCGGGAGAAAGGGAAGACGGCGGGGAGGAAAGATCGCTGTGGACATTGGAGCGGGCGCAGTTGAGCAAGTCGTTGACAATGTGCTGCACTTCGCTTACCGCTTCCACGGCATTATCCAGCATGATTTTGGCCTTGGGCTCGAAAAAGTCGGCATATTGATCGGTCAAGGCGAAACAGGAATGGGTCACCTTTTCCAGCGGGACTCGCAGGTCCTTGGCGACCACTCTGGCCAAGAGGCCGAGTTTTTTCGAGAACTGTTGCAGTTCGTAGAATTGCCGCCGGTTGAGTTCCAGGAGACGGCGGTTCTCGGTCAATAGCCCGCGGTGTTCGATGGCCTTGCGAATCGCGACCGCCAATTGCGCCTCGTCGCAGGGCTTGGTGAAAAAGTTGTATACTTGACCTTCGTTTATGGCGCGGATCGCAATCGAGGTAGTGGCGTTGCCGGTCAACATGATGCGGATGGTATCGGGGGCATTTTCAGCGGCCCAGGCCAACAGATCGCCGCCCGAGATGCCGGGCATGATCTCGTCGATCACGATCACGTCGACTTCGCGATTATTAAGGATCAACATCGCCTCGTCGCCCGAGCGGGCCGTGAGCAGTTGGTAAGGCTCCTTGCGCATCGACCGGACAAGAGCATTCAAGACGTTTTCATCATCATCGATCAAAAGGACAGTTGGTTTCATTACAAGATTCTCCTTACGCACTTAACATAATCCGACGGTTCGCAAGACCGGTTTCTTTGGGACTGTACGGATTTTTGTGTCGGGGTGAAGTGGCACGGCCATCTTGGCCGTGTTTCACGGACTGGAAGTCCGTGCCACCGCTTGCCACGAAATTTCTTATAGACCGGTTTCTTGTCAAAGATAGCATTATTTTACCGAAAAGAGCAGGTAAATTACCCGCCCTGATTACGTATTTACCCCCAGGGCGAATACCCCGGGAAGGTTGCATCTGTATCATTTTGCGCGTTTATAGCACGCATTTTTCCAGTGCGCCGGGCGCCATGTTCACGCTTGCGTGGACATGCCGTGCTTTTCATGCAAATCCGCCATGCCCACGACAAGCGTGGACATGGCGCCGTCCTTTTCGCAACAATTGCCCAGGTAATTAACGTTCAGTTTGTGCATCTGCGGCGGTTATTTTATCTTCCAGCTTTTCTTTAATAGGCAAACGAATGATGAAAGTAGCGCCTTGTCCGGTTTGGCTATGAAACTGAATTGTTCCGCCGTGTTTTTTTGTGATGATGTTATGCGCGATGGACAGACCTTGGCCGCTGCCCTTGCCGGGTGCTTTGGTGGTAAAGAACGGATCGAAGATGCAGTGTCGGATTTCTTCGGGAATGCCTGCGCCGGTGTCTTCGACCTGGATTTCGGCCCAATCGCCGTTTTGCCGGGTGCGGATGGCGATAGTTCCTTCCGGCCCGGTTTGTGCTCCATTTTTTTCGGCGATCGAATGAGCCGCATTGACGATAAGGTTTAAAATCACCTGGTTCAGATCGCCCGGCAAACAAGCTACCATGGGCAAGCGCGGATCGAAGTCTGTAACCACCTTGGCCACGGATTTCCATTCATTGCGGGAGATTGTCAGCGCGTTTTCGATGGCATGCGCCAGATCGACGTTTAGTTTTTGTGTGTTGCCGGGATGGGAGAACTCATTCATGGCCCGGACAATGGCCGCTATGCGGCCCAGTCCTTCGAGAGATTGATCGATTGCCTTGGGGATTTCCCCGTTGAGGTATTGCATATCGGATTGGTTAAAAGTGTTTTCCACGTCGGCCAATACTTCGGGGGTGAGCGATCCGATTTTGGCCGCCTGCAAGAGGCGATGGATCTTATCCAACAGGGCATTGATGTCGCTGAAAGCGTTTTTGAGGAAACGGGTGTTGTCGCCGACGAATTGCGTGGGGGTGTTGATTTCGTGGGCTATGCCCGCCGCCAATTGGCCGACCGCCTCCAGCCGATGCGCCTGGGCCAATTCCCGCTCCATCTGAATGCCCTCCTCGCGAAGCCGGCGCTGGCGCAAGGCATTATCGATTACCACGGGCAGCAAATTGATGAAACCGCCTTCAAGATCCTTCACTAAATAATCGCTCAAACCCAGTTTCATGGCCTCGACCGCGATTGTCTCGTTGCCCGTGCCCGTGACCATGATCGTCACCGGCAAGGGACCTGACTCGGCAATGGCGCGGACCAAGTT
>JBEKSO010000284.1:0-6003 GCA_049516935.1 Thermoguttaceae bacterium | reverse complement strand
GAGTCGACCGTTTCGTAGATCAAGCGGCTGGGATCGTTGCACGGGCGGCGGACATAGCCGTAGCGGGTGTTCATAAAGTTGATGATCGCCCGGGGATCGCCTGTCGTGCCCCGCAAGGTGATTTGCTGCACCTGCTGGGCCGGATTGAAATAGTAGGTCAGCGACCCGGCCACGTCGTTCGCCTTCGTGCCGGTCACCAGGGGCACGCGATATCCGTGCAATTGCAAGAGGGCCAGATCGGTCGATACCCGCGGCCAGCGTTGCAATACCCAGGCGGGCGAGACGTCGAACCGCAACACATCGGCCAAGGCCGGCGTCGGGGCGCCTTCCACGGATAATGCGGTCGGACGCGATGGCGGCAGTAATGGATCGGCCGACTTATCGCCGGGCTTTAGAGCCGTAGTCGAGTTTGCTGTTACGTCTGATGTCGCCGATGACTTATCGCCTGACCCGCCCCAATGTAAATCGCGCCAGAAATCGGTAGCCCGGAACATCGTAACCGGTCCGCCAAAGGCCGCCGCCAACAAAATTCCGCTTAGTGCAATTTTTTTGAACATGGGGCTGTAGTCTTTAGGCTGGAGGGTGGAGGCTGAAATCGATGGCCGGCTGCTTTGGCGCCATTATCTAAGATCGGCAAAAGCGGGGACACGGCTTGCCGACGGATAGGGCCGGCCGACGCAGATTGCCCAGACGGCAGGCCGGTTTAAAGAATTACAACCGGCAAAACCCAAAAGTCCCACCCCAAGAAAAAAACAAGCCGTGGATTTCATTCCCTGCCTTATCGGGTTACCTCGGCCGATAAGGAGCGGAATTATTCCACGGCTTTCAAAGGAGGTGCAGGTTACGACTTACAGTTTTCAGTTCTCGACTTTCAGTTCTCGGTTTAAAGTCTAACTTTTGGTCTTCGGGTTGTCGGATTCAGTGTTTTGACCGGTTCAAGTAGATAATCGGGGCGGTCTGGCTCGCGCCGACCACGGAATCGTTTTGTTGCAGGCCCGCGGCCACCTGGCCGGCGTCGTTGGTAAAGATATCGTCGTTGGACCCTTCGGGCTTGGATTGTGTGACAAATTTCACGCTGCTGTTTTCGTATAATACGTTTTGTCCAAAACCGCCGTGATTTTCGCTCTGATGATCGGGCCGATCGCTGGGCGAATCGGACATGATGGCAAAGTTGTCGCGGTACAGGTTTTTCGTGGGATAGTACGAGCCGTCGCGGGTATAGCCGAGATTATAGCCGTAGCTCCCGCCCAGCGTGGGGCGGAGATCGACGACCTGGGAACTCGGCGCCAGTTCCAATTCGCTATAAGTAGGAACGCGGAAACTGTTGCGCTTTGCGGCCAGGCTGGAATCGGGGCAAACAAAGCGGCTGACGTCGGTAATCAGTTTGTTCTGGAAGAGCACGGGCGCGTAAATGCCTGCCGTCGCCAATTTGCCTTGTGAAGGCACCGTTGGGAAATAACCGCCGTTGGTCTGACTGTATTGTGTCAATGCGGAGCCCAACTCGCGCAAATTCTCCTGGCAAGCGGCGCGACGCGCGGAAAAGCGACTGTTGGCAACCGCCGGAAAGATCAAACACGTGGCCGCCAACAGCACGGTGGCAGCCATGACCATGTCCAACTTTGTCATCCGCCCGACCCAACTGGGCGGGGCGACCTCGGGCCTGAGCCTTTTTGCCGCCGAGGCCGGACTGGCAAGATGCGCGGCCACAAAATCGCAAGTTCGTTGAGCCAAGCCGGGCGGCGGTTCATAATTTACCCGCAATGCGGCCAATGGCTCCAATCGACGCCGCAACAGGGCCAATTCCTTGCGATACTCCGCATCACTCTCTAATCGCGCATCCAGAGCCGATTGCTCGTCTTCATCCAGAGCGCCTAGTAGACTGCCAAGTAGTTGTTCTCGCTCAGGGTCGGTCATGATCAACCAGTAGTAAGGCTTAAGTTATTTTGATAAATTTATATGACTAAAGGTTTCGCCGAGTTTTTGCACGGCCGCGTGGAGACGGCTTTTAACGGTTCCCACGGGGATGTCCAGGATTTCGGCGGCCTCGCGGTATTTTAGTCCTTTGAAGTACACCAACAACACCACTTGCCGGGTTTGTTCGGGCAGGTCGTCAATGGCACGTCGAAGCTGGCCGTGTTGCTCGGCGGCCTCGGCCTCTTCACTCGGCCCCGCTTCTGCGCCGTCGAGCAATTCGACCAAGCTTCCCATGTCTCCTTCAATGTCGCTTTGCATGCGGCGGTCGAGGCTGATTATCTTATGCCGCCGGTTGCGACGCTGGTAGTCGATGGCTTGGTTCGTGGCCACCGTGTACAACCACGGCCGCACTTTACGCCCTTCCTCGAACTGATCGCACTTTAGATGGACCTGCAGGAACGTCTGTTGAAAGACGTCGTCGGCCATGTCGGCGTCGCCAAGGTAGTGGCGTAAATACCCGTACAGCTCCTTCTCGTATCGCCGCACCAACTCCTCGAACGCCGGCCGGTCCGATCGGGATCGATATTCCAACAGCAGTTCTTCGTCGGTCCGGTCTATCAAGGCATCAGAGCCGTTGGCACGCGGCATTAGGTGTTCAATCGTGCCGTTAAACATAGTTACGATTCCATGTAGAAAAGGGTTCGCGCCGGCCAGGGAAAAACCTGGTTTTTCTTTGGCCAATGGCCCTTAATCTAATTCTACGCCCTTTAATTTACACGACTACAAAAGAAAAGCGTAGATTTAACCCCTTAAAGGGCACTAATTTAGTATATTGGCCTCAGACGACAGGTTTAAGAGACGCAACTCCCATGCCTATTCGGCACAAACGGCATAAAATCACCAATACTGTACATTTGTAAATTTACAGAAGGCCTTCCCCCATATCATTTTAAATATTGTTGCCTATGATAAGCCAAATCCGGCGTCTTATTTTTCCGGCCGGGGATTATTTTGAAACTTTTGCCATCCGTTACACTTCAGTATGGTGCAAGTCTGATTCAGTGGCAAGAAAAATAAAAATACTGCCAAAATGGCAGTTTGGGGGGAAACCGTAAATAAACCAGGCCCTTGACGAACAAAACATTTAGGCAAACGCGGATAATCCACACCAGAAACCCTTTACAGAGGAGAATACCATGCGTACGCTAATTCAAATTCTTGTTTTTTTGGCCATCGCCAGCGCGGCTTCGGCCCAAACCACCCGCACCGAAAGGACCAGCCCCGCTATGCCGGCGGAGGATTCCAAACCGAACAGCGATGCCGTGCCGGACGTGTATGCGATCAACGGGCAGTTCGAGCGGATTGTTGTGCTGCGATTCAAGTACAAAACCGATTTGTTGGCAGGCCTCGAGCGGATGATAAAGGAACAGAACATCCACAATGCGGTGATAATATCAGGAATCGGGGCGGTCACCAGTTATCATTTTCACGCGGTCAACAATGTGACATTTCCGTCAAAAAACATAATGGTGAAAAATCCAGACAGCCCGGCTGACATTACAAACATGAACGGGTATGTGATCGACGGCCGCGTTCACGCCCATATCACAATGTCCGATCCCGACAAGGCGTTCGGCGGGCACCTGGAACTGGGCACGAACGTATTCACCTTCGCCATAGTTACTCTGGGAGTGTTTAAAGATGGAATAGACCTGAAACGCATCGACGATAAAACCTATCGTTAGGCCGAATTGTTTCGCTATTGACGCCTCACGCCTTTCCTTCAAGCGCTATATTATCGAGGCATTGTTGCATGTATGCCATGCTGTCACGAGCCAGGCGCTCGATGCCTGGGGCGTAGTCGAAGACCTCGACGGAGACCCAGCCGCGATAATCAATTTTGCCTAACGCTTCCAGAATGGGTAAAAAGTCCAACCGGCCGAAACCCGGCCCTTGCCGGTTGGGATCGTTGGCATGGAAATGCGCAAGCAGGGCGGCATTTTGGGCGATAATTTCGGGAATCGGCATCGACTCGGTCGCCATGGCTTTGCAATCCAAATGCAAACGGACTTGAGGCGAACCGATTCGTTCGATTAGCCCGGCCGTTTCCGTCGCCGTTTTCAAAAAGTCGGTCTCTTCCGGCCCCAAGGGTTCCAGGGCGATCACTACTTCGGTTTCTTCCAAGATAGGAAGAATTTGTTGAAAAACCTCCGTGGCATAATCCATTGCCGCTTTGTAAGAAACGCCCGGCGGAAGACATCGTTGCTTAGGCGAGCCAAAGACCATCACCCGGCCGCCCAGATCAAAACACAGCCGGGCCAGATCGGCCAGATAATCGGCCGTTTTGCGGCGCACTTCGGCCTCTGGGCTTGTCAGGTGCAGGCCCTCGGTCTTTGCCAACAGCCAGTGCAGGCCGACGATTTCCAGTCCGGCACGGTCGGCCAAGCCGCGAACTTCCGCCCTCTGCCGTGTAGAAATATCTGTCGCCTTATCCGACAAGGTAAATGGCGCGATCTCAATACCCGAATATCCACAATCGGCGGCAAAATCAAAGGCCTTTTCCAAGGGCCAACCCTGGAAGGTTTCATTGCAGATGGCGAATTTCATGTAATATCTCCTCTCTCCCGTTGGGAGAGGGGCGGGGGGTGTGGGCCTGATCAATTTACAAACTAATACTTATCAAACAGGACAGAAGACTTTGTTATTCTTTTTTTTACAACTCTATTATGTTGTTTTGTTTGACCGACTTTATCCAATCGACGTCCTTTGTCGGTGCTTGGAACGCTTATGACCGGATCAATTACGCCTTCCAACGGATCCCCAATTGTAATTGCATTCAATCGTTTCTTTGTCTGCCGGGCGTACTGCTTCGATAATTCATAGCCCAAATAACTCCGATCCAGCTTTTTCGCCACCGCCAAGGTAGTCCCGCTGCCGGCAAAGGGATCGAGCACCAGTTCGCCCGGGTTGCTCGTGGCTTCGATGATTCGCCCCAGCAATCGCTCTGGCATTTGGCATGTGTGCCAGCCGGTCCGCTCCTTGAACGTGCCGCATACCCGGGAATAATACCAGGTGTCTTCGATGGGCTGAAACGCTTCGGGCACGTCTTGGGGGCGGAGGATCCAGGTGTTATCGGGCAGGCGGCCCTTGGGATTCGCCCGCTTGTCGCCATAAACCAATTGCCGGGCGGATGGCACGCGCAATGCAGATGATTCGGCATTGAATGTAAACGATTTTGGATCCTTGACCATGTAAAACAGATGCGTGTGCGAGCGGCTGAAATTGGCCGTGCAATTTACGCCGAAAGTGTAATACCACACGACCCAACTGCGGCAGTGCATTTTTAGCTCTTTGGTGAGCATGACCTTAAGCTCTGCTGCGTATTCATCACCGATGGCCAGCCAAAAACTGCCGCTGGATTTTAGTACCCTGACCACTTCGCCCAGCCATAGTCGGCTCCATTCGAGGTATTTTTCGCTTTCCAGGGCGTCGTCGTACTGATCGTACTCGTAGCCGATGTTAAAGGGCGGATCGGCAAAGGCCAGATCGACCGCGCCGTCGGCGAGTTTTTTCAATCCGGCGATGCAGTCTTCATTGAAAATTACGTCCGTTGGGATCGACACGGCAACGTTCCTCCATGAGGTTGAATGCAAATCATTTATGATTTTTCTTATGGAACAATCGTACCAGGGTTTTCCCAGGTGACAAGTAACCGGGGGTGATCGAAGGCAAGAAATCGCTTCACTCCACAGCCGGCCATGTCCCGCGACCAATGGTCGCGGCTATACAAATACATGTCTTATAGCCGAATTACGGTCGTGCCGCTCAGGCGGCGAATCAAGCGCCGCATTTCCAGCACGCTGAGAGTGGACAAAACCTGGGGCATGGGCAGACCGCTTTGGGCCGCTATCTGGTCGATTGGCGTAGCTTCGCCCGCGATAGCCGACAACACTTGCTGCTCGACTTCGTTAAGCAACAATTCCGCCGGATGATGGATTTCCTGGCCGTCGTCGCGGGTGGCTGCTTCGACCAGCGGGCCGAGTTCTTCCAGCACGTCGTCGGCCGACTCAACCAGTTTTGCCCCGTCGC
>JBEKSO010000283.1:0-6026 GCA_049516935.1 Thermoguttaceae bacterium | reverse complement strand
AGCATAAGGCCCTGTCCGCGATCCTCGAGGCCATGAATTCCCGGGAACATCGCACCATTTTGATCCACGGCGTTACCGGCAGCGGCAAGACCGAGGTGTACATCCAGGCGATACAAGAGGTGATCCGTTTCGGGCGGCAGGCAATTGTTTTGGTGCCGGAAATCAGCCTTACGCCGCAGACGGTCGAGCGGTTCCGTTCGCGATTCGGCGAAGTGGCCGTGCTGCACAGCCATCTCAGCGACGCCGAACGGCACTGGCATTGGCAGCGCATCGCCGAAGGGGTGGTGTCGGTGGTCGTGGGCGCGCGGAGCGCGATTTTCGCCCCCACGCCGCATCTGGGGCTTATCGTGTTGGACGAAGAGCACGAATCGTCGTTCAAGCAAGACTCCGCCCCGCGCTATCACGCCCGGGACGTGGCCTTGGTCCGGGCGCAGGCCGAATCGGTGCCGCTGGTCCTCGGTTCGGCCACTCCCTCGCTGGAAAGCTGGCGCAGCGCGCAAACGGGCGAATATATTTTGGCGGAAATGCCCCGCCGCGTTTTCGACCGCCCGATGCCCGCGGTGGGTACGGTCGATCTTCGCATTGATAAAGCCCGGCGGGCCATCACCCGGGGGTCCATCGGCCGGCAACTGCACGCGGCCATCGGCAAAGCCCTCGAAGCGGGCGGGCAGGTGATTTTGCTCTTGAATCGGCGGGGATTTTCCACGCACATCCAATGTCCGGCATGCGGCTACGTGGTCCAGTGCCCGCACTGCGACATCGCGCTTACGCATCATCGCACACAGGAGATCGCGCTTTGCCATTTCTGCGACTACCAGATTCCTTCCCCAAGCGTATGCCCGAAATGCGAGTTCTCGGGCATTCGTTACAGCGGGCTGGGCACGCAACGCTTGGAAGCGGAAGTCCGGGCCAGATTTCCCAACGTCACTTGCCTGCGCATGGATACCGACACCATGCAAGGCCATGGGAGCCACGAGCGGGCGTTGGCGGCCTTCCGCTCGGGCAAGGTGAGCATCCTCCTGGGCACGCAGATGATCGCCAAAGGCCTTGATTTTCCCAATGTCACGCTGGTGGGCGTGATAAATGCCGACACTGCCTTGCACCTGCCCGATTTCCGCGCGGCCGAGCGGACTTTCCACCTGGTAACTCAAGTGGCCGGCCGGACCGGCCGGGGCGAAAAAGGCGGACACGTGCTGGTGCAGACGTTCAATCCCGAGCACCCGGCCATTCAAGCCGCCATCCGGCACGACTACGCCGCGTTTGCCGCCGGCGAATTGCCCATCCGGCAAATGCTGCGCTACCCGCCCTTTGCCAGCATGATCCGCCTGGTGAT
This sequence comes from Thermoguttaceae bacterium, assembly GCA_049516935.1. Lineage (GTDB taxonomy): Bacteria > Planctomycetota > Planctomycetia > Pirellulales > Thermoguttaceae > JBEKIK01. The sequence goes on along the minus strand of JBEKSO010000283.1, from coordinate 4,693 downwards.
ACGCGGGCTGTCGGAACCGATAGCCCGGGAATTCGCGAATTTTCTGGCCGGGCGGCTAAAAGAATCGCTGCAAGTCCAAGACACTGGCGAAGCCAGTGGCACACAGGGGGTGGCACTGGCTATGCCAGTGCAGGAGCAAGCCCGGGTATTAGGTCCTGCCCCAGCCCCGTTCGCCCGACTGCGAGGCATGTACCGCTTTCAGATTCAGCTTCAGGGCCCGGAAGGCGAGAAACTTCGCGCAGCCGTGCGTAAGGTCGCCGCCGATCTGAAAGAGCCCGAGGGCGTGCAATGGATTGCCGACGTCGATCCGCTGGATATGATGTGAAAAGTGTGGTAAGATAAAATTTGGATATGGATGGCCTTCGACATTAAAATGGAGTGGAAATAGACAATGTCTTCGGAAGGAGTTTTCAGATATGAGCATAGCGGAAATCGAGTCGGCCATTGCTCAACTCCCGGCGAAAGAATTTGCCGAATTGATGGCTTGGCTTCAGAAGCATTACGACCAGATGTGGGACAAACAAATCGAGGACGACTTGGCGGCAGGGCGTCTTGATAATCTGATAGCGGAAGCAGAAGATGAGTACAGACAGGGTTTGGCCCAACCGTTATGTAGCAATGACGATAGATGCTGACATTGTGTGCCACTGGCTTTGCCAGTGTTTTGTGTGGCATTCTCATGATCTCGACGTCATCTCCTCCTGCCTGTGATTCACGATTTACCAAAATTGGCCGTTTTATAAGAAGTTCAAGAAAAGGCACTGGCAAAGCCAGTGGCACACTGCGGTCGAATACCTATTAGACATAGAGGAGAAATAGAACATGGACCTGAAGACAGTAGTTGAGGATACACTCGATCTTAGGCCAATAAAAAAGGCTACCATGTATGCGGCTGGATCAACACTTGAGGGAGTTGCTCTCGGATTCTTCCTCACGGTTATCTTTCCGAATATGAGTTTTGGATTTAGACTCATCGCAGCGGCAGTCTTGTTAATTCTTGGTGCTGTTCTGGCAGTATCGGCATACTCAGCTTTGAAAAGGCGATACATAATAGTAGAAAGAACGCCTAACAATACGGAAACAGGAGACGCTTAAAAGCGCGGCTAGGTAGCACTAATGAAAGTGTCTGAGATAGTGTGCCACTGGCTTTGCCAGTGCCGGAGATGAATTGAGGTTTTCCTTTATATTATGACTAGAGGCAGGAAATGGCACATCGGAAGACAGTGCGGCATTTTCATGAAGTTGGTCATCTGCACGAGTTGACATTTTCATGCTATCATCGCATGCCGTTGTTGACTAACGACACATGGCGGGAGAAATTGGCGCGATGCATCGAATCGGCCGGTAAGGAAACAGCTTTCGACTTGGTCGGATTCGTTTTCATGCCGGAACACGTGCATCTGGTTGTGTATCCGACGACGCCGAATCCACGGATCAGTTATTATCTGGCCCGGATCAAGCAGCAGTTCTCGAAACAAATAAAAGACGTTTTGGTAGAACATCATTCACAGTTGTTGTCGAAGCTGACTATACAGGAACGGCCTGGTAAGACGTGCTTTCGGTTTTGGCAAGAAGGGCCGGGCTACGACCGCAACCTGTATTCTCCAGAAGCCATTTCATCATCACTGGAATACATTCACGGCAATCCGGCTAAACGAGGGCTTTGCAGATGTGTCATGGACTGGAAATGGTCGTCGGCCAGATATTTTCTTGATGTGCCCGCAAGACAACAACATCCGCAATTGCCAATGATTCATGGTTTGCCGGAGGGAGCACTTTCATAAAAAGTCCCCAAGCACTGGCAAAGCCAGTGGCACGCAATTGAGACGTTCCTTGGAAGGCACTGGCAAAGACAGTGGCACTCAATTGGAAAGTCCCGGAGAAGGCGCTGATAAAGCCAGTGGCACGCAATTGAGACGTTCCTTGGAAGGCACTGGCAAAGCCAGTGGCACTCAATTGGAATCTCCCAGAGACAGCACTGGCAAAGCCAGTGGCACACCTCTTTTTTCCACTAGCAATATCGGCTTATTTGCCGTAAAATGCGGAAATCATGTCCTACAAGTCCTTAAAACGCGCCTTGGGCGAGACCAGCCTGGAACGGAAGTGCCGCTTCCTGTTCGGGACCTGTTTGTTTCTTTTGATATCCGCCAGTTTCTGGGCATACGACATTCTTACCGAACGGGTGGTTTACGAACAGAACCAAATCAGGGGGCAACTGCTGGTAGATCGCGCCATTCAGGCTCGGCATGTGGAAAATTTGGCGAGCATATTGAACATATTTCGGAAAAATGATAAAAGCCCGCCGTCGGAAAAAGATCAAGACTCGATGAAAAGCGACGCCTCGCTTATACAAGACATTACCACGCTCGCCAGCAAACAAAAGTTCGAGTGGTCTTTTATTTGGGCCAACAGCACCGATGCCTCGAACAGACCGCAGCGCGGTAAAAAAAACGAAAAATACGAATATGAACTGTTGGAAAAATACAAAAACAAACCCTCCCCCGGCACGACTGCCGATAGCGACGTTCCTGAATTCGATGAAGGCCCGCCCGAGGATGACAAATATATTTATTATCAAGCAATTCGCGCGGAAAGATCTTGTTTGATTTGTCACGTGGCGCCGCCGGGCGGCGTAGGCATCGATATGACGGGCACGGGGCTGGCCTTAGGCGGACTGACCGCCGCACACGAAGGCGATTTGCTGGCCATCGCCAAGGTGACTATTCCCAACGGCCCCATGGAAACAAAGCTCAATTTCAATCGTGCGATACTGATGGCCACTGCCATTGTAACGGTGATTCTGGCCATGTTCGCCTCGTATCTGATCGTGCGCTATGTCATCGTCAAGCCCTTGCGGCATCTCCGCGACGTGAGCGACGCGATCAGCCGCGGCGACATCTCCCAGCGCGCCGATATCCACACAGGCGACGAATTCGAGGAACTGGCCGTGGCCTTCAACCGCATGTTGCGGCACCTGACCACCATCCAGGAAGAACTCAGGCAGGTCAACGCCAACCTCGACGGAAAGGTCGACGAACTGGCGCAGGTCAACATGCGGCTCTACGAATTGAACATGCTCAAAAGCGATTTCCTCGCCACCATGAGCCACGAACTGCGAACGCCGCTGAACAGCATTCTGGGCTTCAGCGAAGTTCTCGAGTCGATCGATTCGCTGGACGAGAAGCAAAAACGCTACGTGCAGAACATACAGAAGTCGGGCCGCACGCTTTTGGACATGATCAACGACATTCTCGACCTGGCCAAAATCGAAAGCGGCAAGATGGATACTCGAGTGGCCGAATTCCACATCAACCACGTGATAGCCGCGCAGTGCGACATGGCCCGGCCCTTGTCGGAAAAAAAGAACATCGATTTGCAGGTCAACATTCAGCCCGGTTTGCCGCCCATGCGCCAGGACCAGGCCCGGGTGCAGCAGATACTCAACAATCTGCTTTCCAACGCCATCAAGTTCACGCCCGAGGGCGGATGGATCACCGTATCGGCCGAGCGGGACGACAAGGATTATCTGGTGTTGCGGGTAAGCGACACTGGGGTGGGCATCGCCGAAGAGGACCGGCAGGCCATTTTCGAGAAATTCCGCCAGGGCCGCACGGCCATGCCCACGGGCGAGGCCATCACCCGCGAGCATTCGGGCACGGGCTTGGGGCTATCGATCGTCAAGGAACTGTGCAAACTGTTGGGCGGCGAAATTTCGGTGGACAGCGAACTGGGCAAAGGCAGCACCTTCACCGTGCGCCTGCCCTGGACCCTGCAAGAACAACCCCGGCTCGATTCCGCGCTCATCGAAGGTTTCAATGAATTCGCCAAATCCCGCCTGGATCTGATACACCACGAACGGCAAACGGCGGAATAAACATCCATAAACCCCGGCCGCCGGCTGCGGAATAATAACCATAACAGCGCGACCAACGGTCGCGGCTTTATGAATGATGAGTCCGAGCAGAACTAAAACCGAGGCCATTTCCGAAGTCCGGCTTTTTGCCGACGGCGCGTGCAGCGGCAATCCGGGGCCGGGCGGATGGGCGTTCATACTGAAACATCCCGGCTCGGGAAAAGTCCTGGAAAAATCGGGCGGCCAGCGCGAAACCACCAACAACCGCATGGAACTTACCGCCGTGATCCGCGGCCTGGAAGCCCTCAAACGCCCGGCGTCGGTCGAACTCGTGACCGACAGCATGTACGTGGGCAAAGGCCTCAGCGAATGGCTGCCGAAGTGGAAGGCGAACGGCTGGCGCCGACGCGAGGGCAAGAGCCTCAAAGAGATCAAAAACGAAGACCTTTGGCGGCGATTGGATGAGCTAATCGGCCGCCACAAGATCCATTTCACCCACGTCCGCGGCCATGCCGGCCACCCGGAAAACGAACGTTGCGACGCTCTGGCCGTGGCCGCGTATCAGAAGTATTTACAACAATAAAGACCGACGGAAGTGGGTCATTTATGGCAAATGTCGCAACTTTTCATCTATGGGTTTCAAAATCGATGAATTCCCTCGGGCGCAGAATTCGTACGGAAGCATACCGTCCAATAACAATTAAATCCTCGTCACCAGTAACAATACATTCGGCGTTTCCTGCAATTGCCGTAGCCAAAATCATATCGTCCTGCGGATCACGACAGATAGGTATTTCCATTGTTGCGGGAACCACCTTTTGCATTTCCGCTGCCAACAAG
>JBEKSO010000282.1:0-6029 GCA_049516935.1 Thermoguttaceae bacterium | reverse complement strand
CCCAGCCCGGCCCAAGTTCAAGCGGCCGTGGCCCAAAGCATTCTTTCGCTGATTATCCTCGATGCCGTGGCCTGTTTCGCGATTCGTGGCGTATTTTGGGCCGCCATGATCCTGCTTCTGCTCTTGCCGGCCATGTTTTTTGGAAAATGGATCGAACTAACGTAGTGTGTCTGATAAAATAACGTGTGCCACTGCTTGCTTGCAAGCAGTGCTGGTGGAAGTGAAAACTAATCCCTAATCCCCAATCCCCAATCCCCAATCCCCAATCCCCATTTTATATGTTCCTCGGCTACAACACCAACGGCATGGCGCATCACGATCTTTTCCAGGCGGTCGGGCTGTTGGCCGAGTTCGGCTATCGCGGCGTGGCCATAACCATCGATCACGGCCCGCTTTGGCCGGATAAGGGTAGCGGGCGGAATATTGTTCGGCTAAAAAAAATGCTGCGGGATTTGGGATTGCGCTCGGCGATCGAAACCGGTGCGCGATTCCTGCTCGACCCCCGCGTCAAGCACGAGCCCACCCTGATTTCGGCCGATCCGCGCCGCCGCATCGAATTCTACAAGTACGCCGTCGACTTAGCCGCCGAATTGGGCAGCGATTGCGTTTCGCTCTGTTCGGGCGCGGTCCGCGACGGCATCTCCCCCGGCGAAGCCCTGAAAAGACTGACGCAAGGTTTGCGCCAAGTGCTGGATTACGCGGCAGGGCAGGGGGTCGTTATCGCCATGGAGCCCGAGCCGGGCATGCTCATCGATTCGACTAAAAACTTTGATGATTTTTTAAAACATAACGATATGCCTAATCTGCGCTTGACCCTCGACATCGGTCATTTGCACTGTCAAGGCGAGAGGCCAATTGCGGAGATAATCCGCCGCTGGGCCGGCCGATTGGTAAACGTGCACGTCGAGGACATGAGAGCCGGCGTTCACGAGCATTTAATGTTCGGCGAAGGCCAGATCGAATTTCCCCCGGTTATTACCGCGCTGGCCGAATGGGGTTATCCCGGCGGATTGTATGTGGAACTCAACCGTCACAGTCGCGAAGGGCCCATTGCTGCGAAAAAAGCCTTTGATTTCTTATCGCAATTCGCCGAGTTGCGGTAGAGTGTAAGAATAGGGAAAAGCAGGTAAATGCGGAATGAACTTATTTTAAACGCTTTTAACATATTCCCATTTTTCCCCTTTGCCTTTTTTCCTTTTTACACGATAATGATATGTGGTCCTCTACCATGTTCGTGCTGACGATGCAATTATTTTGCTGAGCCGATATTTAATGCCCGTTGGGCGCCTGATTTAAAGACACTGGCCGCGTGTATAGCCGTTCCACCGGCCCAAAGCCGGAAACGGATCACACAACCCGGTGTCCAGGTTGCCCGATTTTATCATTAACGGGTTCACAAATGAGCATCGCCACGGCATTGCGGTGGAGGATCTTTTTTTTCAGTGATGAATGCGGAATAATGAATGATGAATGAAACCGCTTGCGGTTTCGCGAAATATTGATTTAAGAGTGTATGACAAAATAACGTGTGCCACTGCTTGCTTGCAAGCAGTGCTGGGAGAAGTGCCGGAAAAACGCTGCTGGCAATACAGCAGTGGCACGCATCTTGCCCTTTTACTTCATTTTGTTAGAAGCTTCTAAACTGTAAACTGATTACTGTAAACTTTAAACTTATCATGCCCGAACTTGCACCTGAAATCGCCGCCAAACGCGACCGCTTGCTCGAATTGCTGAAAAGTTACGGCAGTTGCGCCGTGGCCTTTTCCGGCGGGCTGGACAGCACCGTTTTGGCCAAGGCCGCGCAATTGGCCCTCGGCGATCGGGCCGTGGCTGTCACGGGCTTAAGCGCCGCCTTGGCCGGCAGCGAATTGGAAGACGCAAAATCGCTCGCCCGGCTCATCGGCATCCGCCACGAACTGATCGAAACCGGCGAATTATCGCTGCCCGCCTACCAGGCCAACAATCCCGACCGTTGCTACCATTGCAAGACCGAGTTGTTTACCCGCGTGGAAGAATTGGCAAAGGCATTGAACGTGGCCGTTGTGGCCGACGGCAGCAACCTGGACGACCATGGCGATTACCGGCCCGGTTTGCGGGCGGCCGAAGAGCAGAAAGTAAAGAGTCCCTTGGCCGAGTGCGGTTTTAGCAAGGCGGAAATCCGCTTGTTGGCCGAATATTGGCAGTTGCCCGCCTGGGACAAGCCAACCGCGCCCTGTCTGAGCAGCCGCATTGCCTATGGCGAGGCGGTCACGCCCCAGCGCCTGGCCATGATCGAGCAGGCCGAGGGATTTTTGCACAAGCGGGAATTCAAACCGCTTCGGGTGCGTTATCACCGTGGCGACGTGGCCCGCATCGAAGCCGCGGCGGATGCCATCCAGCGATTTGCCGATCCGCAGTTCCGCCGCGAGGTGATCGAGTATTTCAAGTCGCTGGGCTTCAAATACGTTTCCCTCGATCTGGAAGGCTTCCGCAGCGGCAGCCTGAACGCGGTGTTATCGGCGCCCGATTTATTATTGAGGTGACATAATGTTTACAGACACAGAAATCAAGGCCACGGGCTTCCGCGCATTGGTCGAAGCCCTGGGTGACGTTCAAGCCGAAAAATTCATCGCACTCATCCAGCGCGAACCGTTCGACTACACCCAGTGGCAACGAACACTTTGGCCGGATAAATCCGTCGAGGATATCAGCCAAGCCGCCATGAAACAGCGACAGACAAATCAATGAAACCAAAATAAAATGCTGTTTCTGCAATTCAAAGTAAACGCTGTATTGCCGGTGGAAAGTTTAAATAAATCTCGCCCAATCGATAAAGGATAAAAACGATGACGGCTTGTGTCCCGATATCGTCATGCAAAAAATTATTCCTCTTTATCGTAATAACCGCCGGGCTCCATCTAAATTTCCTTCCTAATCCGCTGCGGGCAGTGGATGAAAATATCGATGCAAAAGTCATCGCCGACGCCAATGCAAAGGCGATTGCGGCGATACATTCCGCTGTGATGGAAATAAAAGGCGACCTGGAAATCGCGGGGGAATCGCCTGCTAAACTCTCGCCCCAATTTATTTGTACTTGGATATTGCAGAACGACGAAGTAAAAATTCAGCAGAGGGATTGGATTGAATTTGAAGAGAAGAATATATGGGGAATCAAAAAAACGAGCATCCGAAATAATTACACCGAATATTATAATGGCCCAAACAAATACATTTGTCTCATGGGTTATGACCCTGAGAATCTTCCCGTATTAACGGAGCATAACGCAAAGGGAGTTTTTGCCACTACAGGTCCCGGACGCTCGAAGCCATACGCCCACATGGACCCAAACGCAATGCTTTTATTCACAATAGGTTACACTCTCGATTCTTGGAGTCTGTCCGAATTAGTCGATAAAGATCAGTGCAAGATCGTCAAAACGCCTTCCAATTCAGCGAGTAAATGTTACGAATTGGAAATCGTTCATAAAAGTCCCAATTTGCGTTTTATGGTGTCGGTGGATCCGAGTCGAAATTATTTGATACAAAAGGTGGAATGTTATAAAGATAATGCCCTCTCTTATACTGCCGAAGTTTCGTCTTATGTTATTTCAAATGGCCTTTATATTCCAAAGGAATTAAAATCCGTTATCTGCCAATCAACCGATTCATCCAAAAAACCGACCGTTATCACGGTTTATAGATATGTAACCGTAAAATCGATAAATCAGGTCATACCAAGTGAGGCATTCGAGATTACAATCCCGCAGTGGGCCAGAGTACAGGACGAGAATACAAAAAAGTATTACATCTGGGGAAAAGGAAAACCGTATCTTACTTTCGATTCGGTCGAAGCGGCCAGGCAGTGGGAATATGAAATGAACAATAAGCGCTATTTGTGGATCCCGATAACAGCATTTGTCTTAATTGTTTTGGTTCCCTTAATAATTTTGTTCGTATATCTAAAAAGACATGCTAAAGTATCCCCGCCATCCAAATAATCAGCAGGATGACAAGGAGTGCCGCCCCGCCCGCGATCACAAGCCAGCCCCATAACGGCATCCCGCTTTTTTGGTGTTTTTTCGATCCGGCGTGGTGGAACATGGAAGGCAGGGGTTGAGTCGATTCCGTGGCAGGGTTTATGGGCAGTTGGCTAATGTCGATATCCAGTCGCAGGGGCGTTAAATCTTCTTTGATCGATTGGGCGACAGGCAACTTTTTCTTGCCGATGGCCGAATCGGATTTTTCCCCGCCGTGCGGGCGATTGCTCAAACCCGGGCCTTTGACGGCCGGCTGATTCGGATTCAGCAAGGCATCTGTCTTGGCAAGATTGCCGTCGCGCACCGGCGCTGCGCCGCGGGCATGTTCGCTTTCCCCCTTGATGAGCCGTCCTTTGGGGATCGGCTTTATCACCGGGGCGGTCTGGGGCGTGTGGGGCGTGCGCGTATCCGATCCGCCGCCAGGACCGCTGCCATGCTGGCCCAATTTCAACGTGCTGCCGCTGCCGCTGGGCGAGTCCGACTTCTTCCCCTTCAAGGCCAGCCAATCGCCCAGGGCTTGCGAAACCTCGGTCATCGACTGGTATCGCTGCTCCGGTTTTTTGCCCATCATCTTCAGGCATATATCGATCAGATCCTCGGGAGCGTCGGGACGGTCCTTCAAAATGCTCAGCGGGGGCTGCTTCTGGTGCATCATCAAGCGCTGCGGCAAAGTGCCGTCCGGAAATGGCGGATGGCCGGTCAAGAGAAAATACAGCGAACAGCCCAGGCTGTAGATGTCGGCCCGAGCGTCCACGCCGTGACTGTCCAGGGCCTGCTCCGGGGCAAGATAGTCGGCCGTGCCCAGCACGTTTTCGTCAAAGGCCACGGTAAGCGATGCGTGCTCCTCGCCTGTGAATCGGGCCAGGCCCAGGTCCAGCACTTTGACCACTTTTTTCTGATCGACCAGTAGATTGGCCGGTTTTACGTCGCGGTGGATCAGCCCCGCCTTGTGGGCATGGGCCAGCCCGTCGGCCGCCTGGCGGATAAACTCGGCGGCCGTCAGATAATCCATCGGTCCATCGCTTTTTACCATCTGTTGCAAATCGCGGCCCTCGATGTACTCCATTACCAGGTAGTGAATGTTGCCGTCGTTGTCGACGTCGTATGCGCGAACGATGTTGCGATGATCCAGCCTGGAGACAGCCTCGGCCTCGCGATGGAATCGGGCCAGATAGGACGAGTCTTCCACTCTGTGTTTGGGCAGCACCTTTATGGCCACACGCCGCTGCATGAGCACGTGCTCGGCCAGGTACACACTGCTCATGCCGCCCGTGCCAAGGTGGTCCAGAAGCTTGTATTTGCCAAGGAAAAAACCTTTATGCCGGCCCTCAAGAATGTTGTCGCATTGCCAGCGGGTAAGCAGGTTGGCCTCGACAAGCTTTTTGGCGACGACGTCGGCTTCAGCCGGCAGCGAACCGCCAGCCTGTTGTTGAACATCGGCCAAGACAGCGTTTAATTGGTCCTTTTCAACCAATCCGCTGCGTCGGACCAAATCCAGAAATGAGTCAACCGTCGATATATTCATGCGCGCAGTTTACGCGTCCCCCCTTCCTGAAAGCTGCCAAAAAGCCTCAACATTTATAATACCATCCATCCCTGTAAAATGCCAGCGTTAGAAGTCGTTTACAAATATCATGTTATGCAATAAACAAGGTATGTTATAGGGAATAAAACAATTGTAACCAATACCTCGTTTTGGGGAAAAGGTAATTGTTTTCGGGAATCCTGCATCAATGTAGCAGGCACACGCCGTGTGTCGTCCGCCTAATGTAGCAGGCATACTCCGTGTGCCGTCCGCCTGAAGCATCGGTACGAAAAACATCACAAACAGCACACGCCGTATGACTAAAACATTGCAACTCGTGAACCGTCACATGAAGGTTTTACCCCGGTTTGCGGCGATGGAAGAATTCCCTGGTTTGCTCCAGGGCTTCGCCGAGTTTATCGATTTCATCCAGCGTGTTATAAAAGTAAAAACTCGCCCGGGCAGTGGCCGTAACGCCAAAACGCTTG